>JAAZLX010000099.1 GCA_012799095.1 Tissierellia bacterium | reverse complement strand
TACACTATAACAGGAGGTATTACATGAACCAAAATCAATTACCGGAAATATTTGAAAGTTTTGCTGATGCCAGAAAGACCGGCTTTCTCGCAGCCAAGGAATTTAAGGATCAGGGCAACATCCTGATTGGAACCTATTGTACATACATGCCGCAGGAGTTACCTTTGGCGATGGGCGCCGGCATTGTCAGCCTTTGCGCCACCAGCGACGAGACCATCCTCGAAGCCGAAAAGCATCTGCCGCGCAACCTGTGTCCGCTGATCAAAAGCAGCTACGGTTTCGCCATCACCGACAAGTGTCCCTACTTCTACTATTCAGACATGATCGTCGGAGAAACTACCTGCGACGGCAAGAAGAAGATGTACGAGCATATGGCGAAGGTGAAACCCACCCACGTGATGATGCTGCCCAATTCGCCCGAAGGCGAGCATTCCCTCAACCTGTGGAAGAACGAAATCCACCAACTGCGTAAGCTGTTTGAAGAAAAATTTGACAAGACAATCACCGACGAGGACCTCAAGGCCGCTGTCCGCTTGCGCAATCGCGAGCGCAGTGCGCTGAAGGAACTGTACTCGCTCCAAAAACACAAACCGCTGGCCATGACTGGCCTGGATCTTCTCAAAGTGTTGTACGGTTCCACCTTTAAGTTCAATAAAGAGACCAGCATCAACGAACTCAACCAAACGGCTGAACGGATTCGGGAAGCCATCGCCAATGAACAGTTCCTGGAAGACCGTCCGAGAATCCTGATCACCGGCTGCCCCATCGGCGGAGTCACGGAAAAAGTAGTCAAAGCGATCGAAGACAACGGCGCTTGGGTCGTCTACTTCGAAAACTGTATGGGCGCCAAAGCAGTAGAAGAGAATGTCGACGAGACCATGGTCGATGTCGAACTCGCTCTGGCGAAGAAGTATCTCAACATTGGGTGTTCCTGCATGACACCAAACAAGACTCGCTATCAACTGATTGAAGACGCCGTTCGTGAATATCAAGTCGATGGTGTGGTCGATGTTACGCTGCAAGCTTGCCATACCTATGCCATTGAAGCTTATGGAATCAAACAGTTCTGTCAGGAACTGGGCGTTCCTTATCTCAATGTCGAAACCGACTATTCAACCAGCGATGTCGCTCAACTGGGTACCCGCGCAGCGGCCTTCATCGAAATGCTATGATTTCGCTGGGACTCGATTCCGGTTCGACAACGACCAAGGCGGTCCTGTTTGACGGGGGAATCATCGCCCGGGAGCTCGTGCCCACCGGAAACAATCCACGGAGCGTGCTTGAGCAGTTATATCACAAGTACCCGGCGGATGTAGTTGTCGTCACCGGCTATGGCCGGGAACTCTTGCCCCAAGCTACCCGCAAGGTGACGGAGATTACCTGTCACGCCAAAGGCGCCTATTACTTGAATCCGGAAGCTCGAACGGTGATCGACATCGGTGGCCAAGACTCCAAGGTTATGGTACTGAACCAAACCGGCAAGCTTCAAGATTTCCTCATGAATGACAAGTGTGCAGCTGGTACCGGACGTTTCCTGGATGTCCTGATGAAGGTGCTCCATGGGAACATCGAAGAAATCGATAGTTTCGTAAAAGCAGCCCTGCCGGTGAGTATTTCCAGCATGTGTACGGTGTTTGCCGAGAGTGAAGTAATCGGGATGCTCGCAAACAATGTCCCACCATCTGCTATCGCTCGAGGGGTCGTCCAGTCGATCGCCAATCGAACTGCGATCTTTGCCAAACGATTGGATGTGAAGGATACCGTGTTCTTTAGTGGTGGCCTCTCTCGAAGCGAAGTACTTCGGCACAGTCTGTCGCAAGCGCTGGGGTTTGATATTCAAAGTCATCCGGATGCGCCGCTGGCCGGTGCCCTCGGAGCCGCCATCATTGGCTGGGAAAAAGCATAAAAAAGGATGTCTGGCAGTTATTGCCAGACATTTTTTATTTCACAGATGAAAAAAACAGCTCGCGCTGTTTTTACGATAAAATATTGGTCTGCGTCTCGTCGATCGTGACAACTACTGTCTTTGTCAGGACATCAGCGTAACTGTACGATACAGTACGTTCCACTTGGCCATCATCTACTTCAACGACAAACAAACTTGGATAGGTGTGTTTAATAACGCCATGAGAGATTTTGAATTTCTTCCGTCCCTTGTTCGTCGTTAGGCGGACTCTTGTCCCGACATGTCCTTCGAGAAGTCCCTTGATTTCCGAAATGGTTGGCGGTTTCATCATATATCACCTCTACCAACCATTATAGCACGTTTTTGGCCCAATATCTACCCCTAAATGGTCATGATACTCACAGGCTGACACAAAGGCTCAGAAATCCTTCTTTATTCAGCTGTCGCCGTTTTGGCAAATGATAATTCAAAGTAATCGCACATCTTGCGTCCGAGTTCTTCCGGCTGGTTGGTACCAAAATAGACTTTGGTCTTGTTCCTGTAATGGGTTGTCGTCAATGCCAACTGGAATGTCTGCAGATAACCGTCAAGCATAAACGCCAGCAGGTCACGCTCAACAGTCTCAGCTACTTCTTGATTTTCGATCGCCTGATCGATGATCATGATATACTTCTCACGTTTGGCTGCTTCCAGACGAAGCGTGGCATCTTTGATCTTCGGGGTCACCATCTCTGTCATCATGTCAAAGTAAAACCGCATGGCATCCGACTTGTTTCGACCACTATCATTGACAGCCTCAAACAACATACAGACATTATCCATAAAGCTGTCTTTGATTTTCAGCTGATCCATCTCATCGATCATTTGAGTGACCAGGTTTTCAGCAACTGCAACGTAAAGCTCTTCTTTCGAATCGACATAGGTATAGAGCGACCCGACACTGATCTTGGCTCGTTTGGCGACATCCAGAATATTCGTCCCCGAAAGGCCGCGTTTAGCAAATTCCTTTAACGCACACTTTAATATGTGGTCCTGTTTTTTCTTTGGGATCTTAAAAAAAGTATCCTTTAACACACTTGTTGGCATAGGCACCTTCCTTGTATGGGCGGGTATCATAACAGCCTAATCATAGGCAAAATTAGCCTGAATGTCAAATCATTCCGGTTAGTATTTTATTCATTCAATTGGTTTGAAGACGGTAATTTTAACGTCAACAAAAAGCCTAATATGAACAGCGGTAAAATCCCTAATATTGAAAATCTGGCCTGTCCGGTGACATCCTGAATAAAAGCCATGATGAACGGACCGAGGATAGCAGCGAATTTTCCGAAGATATTGTAGAAGCCGAAAAATTCATTCGAGTTCTCTTTCGGGATGATTCTAGCGTAATACGAACGACTTAGGGCCTGGATCCCGCCCTGAGCAGAAGCTATGAAGAAACCGAGAATGAAGATGTCGCGGAAACTGCTCAAGAAGTAACTGTAAAACACCGCCACGATATAGGTGATGATGGCCACCCGGATCATTTTCATGGTGCCAAACCTGGTCGCCAGTCTGCCGTAAAGCAGCGCAAACGGAAAGGCTACGATCTGGATCACGAGTAAAAAACCTAGCAAAAGCATCATGTCAAGTTCGGTCCCCAACACGTCCTGAGCATACGGTACCACCATTTTGATGATCGTATCGACCCCATCAATATACAGGAAATACGCCAATAAGAAGGTAAAGATGACCGGATACTTCCGGATCTCTTTTAACGTTTTGCCTAATCGGGCAAACGATGTTCTGACAGGATTGGGCTGTGGATCAACATAATAGACCTGATGGACATTTTTCAACATCGGGATCGTGAATAAGCCCCACCAGATGGCTGTGATGGCAAACCCAAGCTGGTAACCTAACAGATTGTCCAACCCGATGAAATAGATCACGCCCAGGCTGATCCCAAACGGAATCACGCTGGCGATATAGCCCCAGGCATAGCCATTGGCCGAGATAGTATCCATTCGCTCATTCGAAGTAACATCGACCAAAAAGGCATCGTAAAAGATATTGGCTCCGGCAAAACCCAGACTCGTCAGGATATAGACGATCACCAGGATAGGCCACTGTCCGAATGGAACCAGGGCTAAGCCGGCAGTAGTAATAATTCCCAATAAAAAGAAGAACAGAAAGAAACGCTTCTTCTGATCTTTATAGTCAGCAATTGTGCCAAGGATCGGTGCCAGGATAGCAATTAGGATACTGGCCAGAGAGTTGAAATAACCGAGATCCATCGTGGCCTGCCCTGCCCGAAACATCCCGAAATATACCGGAAAAAGAGCCGTAGTAATTGCCATCGAATAGGCTGAATTACCTGCGTCATACAGGATCCAGCTGATTTCCTTTTTCGTTAGTTTTTTCATGGGTTTGAATGCACCTCATCACAGGAGTGGTCGGGAAAGGATCTACCTCAAGTATTTCAGGAGCGCCTGCCTGCCCTCTTGCGTAGCGAATACGCCAATCTCCATATACTTAAGCAGCATTTCGAGATTGACCATGACAAATGAACGGGATGAATGGCTACGCACTTCAGAAGCCACAAAAATATGGAAAACATCGATCGATCCGGCTTTGGGGTAGATCGGGCCGAGTGATTCTATTTTTTGATACACCAGACCTCGTTCATTCAGAAGCCTTACCACCGTGTCGATCGGTTGTTCAAACCCCTGAACGATATCTTGAAAGAAATCGACCTGGAGCTGATTTTGCGAGATAAAAGAATCCAAAAAGAACTCCCCCGAAGGCGACATAGTCAACACCATGACAGCCTGCCGGGGTTGAATGACATGAATTTTATCCACATCGATCCGGACAAAGGTTTGTTTCATAATACGCTAATCGTCAATGCTGATGTTGCGGAAAATATACGGCTTTCCCGAATCATCCAGACGCCAGATAAAGACATATGTCCCGGTATAGAACGGTGTCTGATCGCGATCAGCATAGGTGTAACTGAAGTGACCTGATTCATAGATCAACTCATCCTGTTCCCAAGTATCCTTCGTCCTGTAGCTGACATCCATCGGTCCCAACAGGGCCATAAAGCTGGAAATCTGATTCTCGATCTGTTCTCGGCCTTCGATCAAGAGCCCGCCCTCCATCAGAATCTGTCCATTCTCGCCATAAACCGCGGAGTAGAGTTGAGGATCCGAGGTCCGCATTGCCTCAGCCATCATTTGTTTCTTTTCAATCAATTGATCCATCATCATAAAAATTTATCCAACGCCTCAATACAAATTTCGGTATCTTGCATATTTCCGGAACTGATCCGTAACCAGGAATCCCAGCCCCACAAGAAGCCGGGTCGGATGATCACCCCTTCTTTTTGCAAATCGATATACAACTGGTGAGTATCCGTCTTGACATCGACCCAGATAAAGTTACCTCCCGGTTCAACATAGTTCAGCCCCTTAGCGTCAAAGAAGTCTTTAAACACCTGAAGAGAGGCCTTATTCAGTGCGACACTCTTTTCGATATGTTCATCATCTTCGATCGCTGCGGCTGCTGCTACCTGAGCCAGACGGTTGATACTGAAGACTCCGGTCGATTTTCCAATTTCAGCGATCATGGTGGGGTTGGAGAAAATATACCCGAGCCGTGTGCCGGCGATTCCCGCGACCTTGGAAAAGGTCCGAAGGACGATCGTGTTCGGCCGACGCTTCAGGATCTCCAATCCGTCGGGGTAATCTTTTGAGGCAGCTGAAGCGAATTCAAAGTAAGCTTCATCCAGAAACAATACGACATGTTCCGGTAGCTTATCGACAAACTCATCCAAAGCGGTTTTTCCCAAAATAGTCCCGGTGGGATTATTCGGATTACATATGTAGACGATTTTAGTCTTTTCATTGACAAGAGCCAGCATCGCTTCAAGATCATATTGGAATGTGTCAGCCAACAACGGTACAACATGAACAGTACCACCCATATGCGATACGCTGATTTCATAGAGTGAGAATGATGGATCTGCCGTTATGACCTCATCACCGGGTGAAATAATACTCTGTGCCGTCAATTGGATCAGGCTTTCCCCACCGTTACCGACCATGATCTGATCAAAATCGACCTGATGTTTTGCTGCCAATTTTTCTCTCAGAACGCGAACTGCCGGGTCTGGATAGATGTTGATTCGAGCGGCTTCTGCTTGAACGGCCGCTACTGCTTTGGGTGAGGGTCCTAAGGGATTCTCGTTAGAAGCCAGCTTGACAACTCTTGTTAAACCATATTCCCGCATAACATCTTCAATCGGCTTTCCCGGAACATAGGCATTGAGTTTTTCCAATTCTTTACGGAATATTTTTTTATCCATGACACACTCCTTCATTTGTTACTTCATTTATAATTTTAACATTTTTGACCCTAAGTTAAAAGACCTTAGACTCGACTGCAAAAAAAATGAGGAGTCGCTGATTCAGCGTCTCCCCTTGAATTGTTTAACGAGTTCCAAATGTGTGACTGGCATTGATTTTTGTTTGGATCGGTCGCAACATACCGATCACACTGCCGTTAAAGGCATCGGAATAAGCCATGTGTACCACTTGGGCTGCGGTATAGGGACTGCCCCAGCTGGTAGTTAATACTTTGATCTGACCATTCGGATCGGGTTGTTCTTCCAGCACGATCGCTGCGTGACCGGCAGCATAGATCGCTCCGGTGAATGTGATGATATCGCCCCGTTTGGGATAGGTGGCCGGATTGTTTCGGTCCCAGAAAATCTTTTCGAAATAAGTGGACGATCCGGTGTAGATCTGCTGATTGCCGTTACCCATGTGTAATCCGGCTTCGGTGCCGAACAGATCCATGGCGTATTGGCGGGTCAGTTCGGTACACCAGCTGACACCATCGCCCTCGCGGTCGATGAACTTGCCGACCGCCCAGTTGAGCCATTGCTCCTGACGGCTGGCCAGGTTTTCCCCCGGTGCGGGAGCGGTATAAGTGCCTGTTGTCACCCAGTCTCCGCTTACCCAGCCGGTCGAGTTACCATAATTGATCTGATACCAACCGTTTTGTACTCCTACATAAGTCGCACTGGAGTTATAGGGCAATGTTCCCAGACGAACTCCGCTTGTGCTTGGTAAACTGCGGACATTCAGTCCGGCCGTTGCGATAACTTTCAGCGTACCCTGGACCGGGTCGGGTGCCGGTGTCGGAGCCGGTTCCGGTTCTGGGGTAGGGGCCGGAGTTGGAGTCGGAGTAGTACTTGGTGTGGCGTTGACATACGTTCCGCTGATCCAACCGGTACGGCCATTATAACTTACCTGATACCAATTGTTTTCCACCTTGGTGTAATTCAATTTGGTCAGATGGGCCAGTGTCGTGATCACGCCATAATTTGTACCCGGACCTGACCTCATATTCAAACCCAGATGGGCCTGAACGGTCAACGAGCCGGTGTTGGATGGCGTCGGTGCAGGTTCCGGCGTCGGTGCAGGAGTCGGTGTAGAAGCAACAGTTGGGGTCGTAATAACATATGTACCGATCACCCAGCCGGTGCGGCCATTAAAGCTTACCTGATACCAACCGTTTTGTGTGTTTGTATAGTTTACTTTTGTACCATGATTCAGAGTAGTAATGATCGCGTTGTCAGTTCCCGGACCGGTCCGCATATTCAAGCCGGCTGTCGCATTAACTGTCAGACTGCCGGAATCAGCTGATGCAACATTTGGGAATGTAAACAGGAACAGTAAGACAACCGCTAAAACAAGTGATGTGAGTTTTTTCATATTTGCTCCTTCCGCAAAACACTGCCAAAAAAGCCAGTGCGGATTGTCCAATTATAGTAAGCGGTATTGAAAAATCTGTCAAGTTTTTTACAATTTTTGGACGGTCTTTGACGAAAGAGTGAACAATTTAAGTCGTGTCTATGCAAGAAAAGCTGACAAAGTCAGCTTTTCCAGGGTTAAATTCTTTCCTTCGGTGTGTATTCCGTGTGAAGAAGTTCATGGGCTAACGGACCATACGGCTTACCCAAAAATTCTTCATAAGCTTTGATGATCATCGGATTCTCGTGCGATTTGCGCAGTACCTTGCTCCGGTCCTCTTGGTATATCGCTTGCTGGCGCTTACGAATGATGTCCATATTGCCATGGTGATACGGTTGACCGCCACCGCCGATACAACCTCCCGGACAGGCCATGATCTCGATCGCCTGATAGTTGTATGTTCCGTCTCGAACACCTTCGAGCAGTTTTCTGGCATTGCCCAGACCGTGAGCGATCCCGATATTCAGTTCCATATCACCGATATGCACGGTGCCGGAACGGATACCTTCCATTCCCCTCAGTTGTTCGAACTCGACTCGCTGCAGTTCTTCTCCGGTCAGCCATTCATAGGCTGTTCGGACAGCCGCTTCAATTACGCCACCGGTCGTACCAAAGATGACACTCGCACCGGTCGATTCACCCATCAACTGATCAAAATCACTTTCCTCTAAATTAGTGAAATCGACGCCGACCACTTCCATCATCCGGCCAAACTCACGGGTCGATAGGACATAATCGACATCCTGGAAACCGTGTTCTGACAATTCCGGTCTGGCCGCTTCGGCTTTTTTCGCAATACAGGGCATAATCGAAACCACCACGATATCTTTCGGATCGATCCCCTTTTCGCTGGCATAATACGTTTTAGCCATTGCCCCGAACATAATTTGGGGTGATTTACAGGTCGATGGTACATCAAGCATATCCGGGAAGTTGTGCTCAATAAACTGCACCCAGGCCGGACAACAGCTGGTCAGTATGGGGAGGGTCCCTCCGTGTTGGATCCGGTGGACCAACTCGCTGGCTTCTTCCATGATGGTCAAATCAGCCGCCCAATCGGTATCGTACACCGCATCAAAACCCAACTTACGAAGGGCTGTCGGCAACTGACCGGTCACGATCGAACCCGGTTCCATACCAAACATCTCACCTACCGCTACCCGAACAGCCGGAGCCACCTGAACGATCACGTGTTTGTCCGGATTGTTCAGCGCTCGCCAAACATTAGCGGTATCTTCGATCTCGACCAGGGCGCCGGTCGGACAGACCGCAACGCACTGACCGCAAAAGGTACAACTGGTATCGATCATATCGAGGTTGAAGGCAGGGGCAACGACGGCATCGAACCCTCTACCGATCGCACTTAAGACACCTACTGTTTGAACTTCATTACACATCGTCTCACACCGGCGACACATAATGCATTTGTTGGGATCTTTCTGAAGAGCTCTTGACGACTTGTCGATCGGATAATTCATCCGTTCGCCTTCGTAGTGTATTTCCCTGACCCTCATCGTGGCTGCTAATGCCTGCAACTCACAATCGAGGTTCATAGCGCAAGTCAAACACTCTTTCGGGTGGTTGGACAGCAGCAGTTCCAGATTGGCCCGACGGGCCATGACCGCCCGGTTGGAGTCTGTTTTGACCTTCATACCGGGGGTGACTTTTTCGGAGCAGGCCGTTACTAAATTGGGACGGCCCTCAACTTCCACCATGCATATGCGACAGGAAGAGACTTCATTTAAGATATCGAACCCTTCTAGGTTTAAGTAACATAGCGTCGGTATATCAGCCCCAATCTTGCTGGCAGCGTTTAGGATAGTGGTGCCTTTGGCAACCTCGAGCTCAACGCCATTTATGGTACATTTAATCATTTCCATATTTTTCTCCTCGTCTAGGGCCGAATTACCGCATCAAATTTGCAGGCATCATAACAGGCACCGCAACTGATGCAACATTCTTCATCGATCACATGGGGTTGTTTGACTGTCCCGGTGATGCAGCTGACCGGACATGCCCGGGCGCAGCGGGTACACCCAATACACTTGTCAGGATCGATCGAGTAGGTCTTTTTGACTTCACGACGGGCATATCGCTGATACTCCTCAGGGAAATACTTCATGGTCGACAATACCGGGTTGGGCGCTGTTTGACCCAGGGCACATAGTGCTGTATCCCGGATATTCTTGCACAACGTATCAAGTTTTTCCAGCGTTTCTTCATCACCTTCAAGATTGATCAGTTGAGCCAGCAGTTCATTGACCCGCTTTGTGCCGACCCGGCAGGGAGTACACTTGCCACACGACTCATCGGTGGTAAACTCTAAATAAAATTTGGCGATCTCGACCATGTCATTGTCTTCGTCCATGACGATCATACCGCCCGAGCCCATCATCGAACCGATCGCCTTGAGTGACTCATAGTCGATCGGCGTGTCAAGATCACGTTCAGTAATGACTCCACCCGATGGACCACCCGTCTGGACAGCCTTAAACTTCTTGCCGTTGGGGATCCCGCCACCGATATCAAAAATGATCTCTCGCAGGGTCGTTCCCATCGGTACTTCGACCAAACCGATATTATTGATTTTACCGGCCAGGGCGAACACTTTTGTGCCTTTTGATTTTTCGGTCCCCATCGAAGCGAACCATTCCCCGCCATTTAGGATAATATCGGGAATATTGGCCAGAGTCTCGACATTGTTAACAATGGTCGGTTTACCGAGATAACCCGATTCCGCAGGAAAAGGAGGTTTTCTGGTAGGTTCACCGCGACCGCCTTCCACTGAAGATATCAAGGCTGTTTCTTCACCGCAGACGAACGCTCCCGCACCAAGCCGGATCTCAATATCGAAGTTGAATCCGGAATCAAAGATATTCTCACCCAGGAAACCGTATTCACGGGCTTGATTGATAGCTGTTGTCAGCCGCTGGATGGCCAGCGGATACTCCGCCCGTATGTAGACAATGCCATGATCAGATCCGATAGCATACCCACAGATCGCCATCGCCTCGATCACACTAAAAGAGTCACCCTCGAGAATGGAACGGTCCATAAATGCCCCAGGGTCGCCCTCATCCGCATTACAGATCACAAACTTTTTGTCGCCGACAGATTTTCTGGTCAGTTCCCATTTCAGGCCGGTGGGAAAACCACCGCCACCACGACCGCGTAAACCACTGGTCTTGATTATATCGACCACATCCTGGGGTGTCATGTTCGTCAGGACTTTGCCCAGGGCGTGGAATCCATCAAAGGCAATGCTTTCTTTGATGTTCATCGGATCGATCAGGCCACACTTTCGCAGGGCGACCCGATGTTGTTTTTCATAGAAATCCATATCATGATGCTGATGGACGATCTTATTGGTTTTGGGATCGACATAAAGCAATCGCTCCAAAGCCTCGCCCCGTTTAACATGACTTTCTATCAGCTCGGAAACATCCTCCGGTTTGACCCGGACATAAAACAAGTCATCCGGCTGAACTTTAATAATCGGACCTTGTCCACAAAAGCCAAAACAGCCTGTCTTGATTACTTCAACATCGTCGACCTGGTGCTCTTCCAGCGCCTTATGTATCGCCTCGATGATTTCTTCGGACTGGGAAGCGATACAACCTGTCCCACCGCAAACCATCAATTGGTGTTTGATTTTGGCATCTTTGGGATGCTCTTTGACATCATCGCGTCGCAGATGGACAAACTCTTGAGTTGCTTCGCGCAGTTCGGCCAGAGATTGCAAACTATCGATTCTCATTTAACCCTCCGCTCCCCGGTAGTGATCGAGAATGTCTGCGACATCATCGACAGTGACATGACCATAAATTTTCTCATTGATCATCACCACCGGTGCTAGACCACAAGCCCCAACGCAGCGAATGTCTCGAATCGAGAATCTACCGTCGTCGGAAACGCGTTTATCCACCATATCAAGTTGCTTGCGAAACTCTTTGATGACTGCATCAGCACCCTTGACAAAACAAGCTGTTCCCAAACAGATACTTAACTGGTATTTTCCGCTTGGTTCTTGTGAAAAAAACGAGTAAAAACTGACAATTCCGTTGACTTTTGCTGCCGGTAGGTCTGCTTTTCGGGCAATATAAAGCTGGAGTTCTTTCGGCAGATAGCCGAAAATCTCCTGACCTCTATGTAGGATGTGTATGATCGCCTCGCTCTTGTTGGGTAAGCCGACTATAAACTGATCCAGTTCGGCTAGCTTCGTCTTGTCCAATGTTTCTGTGCTCAAGACTGAATTTGACACCTTTTATCCTCCTGGAACTTTGATGGCTTCATTATACCGTAAAAGCTAGCTATTGTTAATGGAATATCATTAATATCTCAAGTTCAATTAATTATTTGACACACAGAGGTGTAAAAATGACTTTAATTTGACAGGAAATGTGTAATGAATATTTTTTCTTTCATTCGCTAGGCAAAAAGGAATCCCCGGGGGTTTTCATCTTCCGGGGATCGTTTAAGCTAATATTCTTTTTAGATTGCACTGTAGCTGGTCAAAGTTCAGCTAGACAATTCGAAAGCGCTCGCTGATCTGTTGCCTCAGAGCGACGCTGACCATCAGATCGCGTCCGACTTCTATTTCTCGCTCAGCCAACACCTTCTCGACACTCACGTATGCCAGTTCAGGATAATTGTTCTCCTGGGACAAGTGAGCCAACACAATAAATTTAAGACGTCGTTTTTCATGGAAGATATCTGCGATAAACTCACCGGCTGATTTGTTTGACAGATGACCTTTTTTACTCAAAATACGCTGCTTGAGCAAATAAGGATACCGCCCGGCCTGCACCAGATGTTCATCATGGTTCGACTCTATCACGAGAAAATCACACTCTGCCAGGGCATGCTTGGCCTCGGGACTAATAAAACCTATATCCGTGGCAATCCCGATTTTCTTTCCCGCCTGCTCAAAGGTAAAGCCAAAGGTATGAGTGGCGTCATGACTGACAGAAAAAATCTTTACCTGGACATCATCCAACTCCAGTTGTCCATCTTCGATGAAGACAAACCTTTCCGGTGCGACATGGGATAACCGATCTTCCAACAGTTGATAAATGGCACGTGAAAGAAAGATAGTAAAATCATACCGGCGG
>JAAZLX010000098.1 GCA_012799095.1 Tissierellia bacterium | reverse complement strand
GGGACTTCACTCGCAAAATTATCTATGTATGATAGGTTTAGTTCTCCGATGAGGAGAAACCCAATAAATATTAAGAGAAGCGAAATTAATATTTTTATCTGCTTCATGATTTCTCCTAATTAAACTGTGGATCTACGTCAATATTTCGGACACAAATAAGTTAACTTTCTCTTAGTGCGTTGAAGCTAATTTCAATATATCTAAGATGGCTTGACATGCAGCCTCTGTGTGCGTGGTGATTTGCGAAAGACGAAAGGCTAGTAAAGCACATTTCGCATGGCATAAGCCTACCACGCCCACCTCTCCACGTAAAGCCGTGCTCTAATTGTGATATGGCTAAATCACGCCGCCGGGTGGAGTGCTAATTCTTCCATTTCCTGCGGTGTTAAATAACCGATACTGCCGTGTATTCTTTTACGGTTGTACCAGCCTTCAATATATTTAAATAACTCTATTTTGGCAGAGTTGAAATCTAAGTATTGAACATGGTTTACTTCTTCTTTCTTTAAGATCGCATGAAAAGACTCGATAAAAGCACTCCACATATTTCAATCTACTTAAAGAATATCGTGAAAATACCGGGCGTATTGCTGTCTAAATAAGGCAATTTAGTTTAACTAAAACGAAGATAGCCCAAGTAACTATGGGCTTATCCTCCATGAAAAAGGTTTGTATATACTACAACATCTTATTTTTTTAGGGTGTCCACAAGATTCATTAACTGAGTGTAAAGCTGATCAGTCTTCTCAATCTTTCTTCCGGGTTCATCCTTGCCTTTGTCTTGACTAAGGTAAATTACTGTCCATGTTTCACCCTCACCATCAAGAACTGTTTCTATGGACTTTTCTCCGAATGCTATGCGATATTCGTTAGGTGATTCAACATAACCAATAGGATCGTACTTTTCGAGTTGGCTGTAAATTTCATCAAACTTGAGTCGAATCTCTTCATCCGATGTTGAACTTACGCTTACTCCACTCTCAAATAGCTTAACTTCTTCATTAGTTGTTTCTTCCTTAGATTCTTCAATTTCAATTAGTGTTTCTTTATTATCACTTTCTGAAGGAGTATTGGAACCTTGGAGTTGACAAGAGACACAAATACCCATTACAAGCATCATCAAAATAACCCTTTTTATCATAATAATGTCCTTTCAAATTGATTAAATTATCGTCTGCCAGTCGTATTTGGTCTCCATCACAGGTGGTGTTTTAACTGCATTATACTCCCATTCTATTTGGAAAACAATACTGGATGATTAAAAGACGGTTCAACCATAATAATCTCAGCGTCCTTGCTCATCAAATGATCAATTTCACTCGAAGTGAGTTGCTTTTTATGAATTGACTCAGGAAAGATTAAGTACTTATTTTTGCCAAATGATGTCTGATGTCGAATCAGATAACCTTCTTCTTCAAGGACATTGAGACAAGTGCGAATAAAGTCCTTGCCATGGAGAAGACATTTGGACAATCCGGCAATTGAATACTCCCAATTTGGTGGCAAATGATACATGAAACTATGCAATGCCATGGCATGAACGGGTATCGTTTTATTTCGATAAATTTCATGGTTGACGGCGGTGTATGAATAACTCTTTTCCACCTTAACTTTAGTCATTTCCGCACCTCAAGCTTGCTAAGGTCAATAAAGTAGTCATCATCTAGTTTTGATAAGATTTGATTATCAACCAACTCATTGATATACTCGTCAATTACCGCTCTACTGTCTGCATTGGAATGATATAATGACTCCATGGAGACGGGATTCTCGCCGGATAGATAAAACAATCGACCAAGTATTCCAAAAGCTCCGAGCGACATGTTTGGGATATAAACCAACCGTTTACCAACGACAGACCACTGATTGATTTTGATGATATTGCTCAAAACTACCTGCCCTTCTGTTTTCCTTAAAAAACCCCAGAATCAAAAAAAATGTAATCACGAAGATTACAATTTTTAAACAAATATTTAACATTCATCAATATATATATTTTGGGAATAGAAGGAACTAGAGAATGGGAAAACCCCTTTCGGAAAGGACAACCATGCTTTTCATACATACCACCACGGTGGACCATCTCTTGAACACGGCCTGGGATTTAAAGCAGGTTGAATCCGATTGCATGCAGTGTAAGAATTATGATGTCCATTTCAGCTGTCCGCATCATGAATTTAATATCCCGGACTATTTACACCAGTATCAATATGCCTTGATCGTGTCTCACGCGATTCCAATCGATCAGGCTCGACCAATGACCCTGGACGATACTTTTTATTTCCATAAGAAACACCTGGACCGGGTCTTAGTCCATCATGAATCCGACATGCCGGGATCGATGGCAATACTTCCGGGTCCATGTCAAAATTGTCAACCGGCCTGCGAGACCAGTCATTTTACTGTTTGTCCCAACCCTGATCTGCTGCGTTACTCTTATGAGAGTCTTGGTTTTGATGTCTCAACTATATTGAAAGTATATTTTGACAAAGAATTAACATTCTCAAATGATCAAGTCCAGTTTGTCTATGGCTATCTTTTGCAATCACCTTTAAGCCAACAGCAGCTGGCAGATCTGAAAGGACAACTCAATGGCGAACAAACGAACGATCAATAAAAGCAATAAGCCAGATCACATGGTGATGCAGGCGTTTGAAATGGAGCAAAAGATCAAGGCTATCCAACAGCAACTGCCGCCATTTTTGCGAGACTATACCATTTACCTCAGAGGATCGGTGGCACTCGGTACCCGCCAAGCCTACTTATTCGATATCCATTTTTTCCTTGAGTATCTAGTGGATGAAACCATGTTGACCGGGGCGAAACATACCAAAGACATTACGTTGGAAGAACTGGCAGACATCAAAGCCCGGGATGTCAACGAGTTCCTGGGAGATTATTGCCGAAGATATTATAAGCAGATCGACGGTCAGATGCATATCTTTGAAAACAACAACCGCAGTCTGTCGCGAAAAAAATCATCCTTGACCTCGATGTTCCGATTCCTGTTTCGGAATGAACAATTGAGTGTCGACATCACCCCGGGGTTTAATCCCATTCGAATGCCCAAACCGCAGCCCGATGCCATCAAGCGGCTCCATCAGGATGAACTGGAAGAACTGCTCGAAGTAGTTAAATCCGGCAAAGGCCTGACCGATAAGGAACTGGTATTCTGGGAAAAAACCAAGCTACGTGACCGGGCCATTATTTTATTGTTTGTTACCTATGGGTTACGTTTGAGAGAATTGGTCAATCTCAACCTGGATTCCTTCAATTTTCAGCGGCGCGAGTTCACGATCTTTCGCAAACGAGACAAAGAATCCGTCATGCCTCTCAACCAAACGGTAGAAGGTGCGATCAAGGATTATATTGACCTGGAACGGGGCGAATTTTCAAGTGAAGAAGGACTGTTTTTATCGCTTCAGGGAACTCGACTGAGCGAACGTGCCATCCGAAACATGATCAAGAAATACACATCGATCGCGATGCAGACCAGCCGCAGACAAGGCTATAGCCCCCATAAACTGAGGGCTACGGCTGCCAGCACACTGATCGAAAGAGGCTTTAGTATTTATGACGTTCAAAACCTGTTGGATCATGACAATGTCACTACGACCCAGCTTTATGCGGCTCACCGGAAAAACGTCCGGGAAGATATTATCGAGAACTTTGAGTTGGATGAGGATTAATGGCTGTCTGCCAGTTGATTACCATCATAATGCAGCGGCAGCATGATCTTTTGTCCCACCTGGATCGTCCC
>JAAZLX010000097.1 GCA_012799095.1 Tissierellia bacterium | reverse complement strand
ACCGATGAGATCCGGCTCGAAGATGAGTTTCGACAAGAAGCCGAGGTCCTGATGCAGCACGACTTTCCGGCCGAGTATCTCAGCAAAGACGTGTTAAAACAGAAATATGGATTAAGCGGTGAGCACGGCATGCTGACGCGCCATGATGCCACGCTCAATCCATATAAGATGATCCATGCCTTATTGGCTCAGGCGATGACTCAGGGTGGGCAGATTTATGGCAACAGCCCGGTCCGACGGGTCAGGCGCCGAGCAGATGAAACAAAAATCACCGTATCAACCGACAAAGGCTACACCGTGACGGCCGATCATGTCATCTTCTGTACCGGTTACCTCGAGTCCTTCGACGCACTCCGAGGCAAGGACAAACTCCATTCGACATACTCTCTGGTGACTCATCCGATCGAAGGTGAGCTATGGGATCAGGAGAGGATGATCTGGGATGCCAAAGAGGCCTATCTTTATTTTCGCGTCACCGAAGACCATCGCATCATCGTCGGCGGATTGGATGAAGATAACCCCGAGCTGCAGGATATGACAATGATCAATCGCAAAGCCGGACAATTGATGGAGCAGATGAAGCGCTACAATCCTGAGCTTGAGGCGGAACCTCACTATATCTGGCAGTCCGTCTTTGGTGTTTCAAGGGACGAAAAGCCGTTTATCGGTCGCGACCCGGAGTTGGACCATGTCTACTACGCTCTCGGCTATGGTGGAAATGGCACCTGCTATAGCCTGGCGGCGGCCGATATCATCCTGTCCCAGCTCCGGGGGCAACAACATCCCTATGCTTATGTCGTTGCCCCGGGAAGGTAGTTGATATAACGGACCGTTCGACCGGAGGATTGATAAAAACAACATGACAAAATCGGAAAAACATTGTATTCTATTCTAAAGCGATGAGTGGACCAAGTAAGCCGTGACAAGCCCTTTAGAAAGATGCCGGTTGATGCAAGGCATTGGGTGGATCCGGACTGAATACTTCCATGAGCAGTGGCCTGAAATCATTCGTAGGGTACACCGGTGGCATCCGATAGCGTGCAGGGTTTATGACTTACTGAGAAATCGACTGTGAAGTTGGTTTGAAAAAAGGTGGTAACGCGAGATTTTCGCCCTTTTACAAGGGCGTTTTTTATTTGAAAGGAGAGGTAATGGCACAAAAAGTATATGACATGCTGGAAGCCCGGGGTTATATCGCCCAGGTATCTCATGAAGAGTTGCGCGATAAGCTCAACAACGAGAAAATCACTTTTTACTTAGGTATCGATATGACAGGGGACTCGCTGACAGCCGGTCACTTTCAAACCTTGATGGCACTCAAGCATCTGCAGGATGCCGGTCATCAAATGATCCTTCTGATCGGTGGGGGTACCACCCTGGTACCCGATCCGACCGGTAAGAACGAAATGCGTCAGATCATGAGTCCCGAGACCATCCAACAGAATGCCGAAGGCATCATGAAGCAGATGGAGAAGTTCTTCAAGTTCGGCGGCGACGGCGGGGCCATTATGGTCAACAATGCCGACTGGCTGACCAAGCTGAACTATATCGACTTTTTACGGACCTATGGCCCGTATTTCTCGATCAACCGGATGCTGGCCATGGAAACGTACGCCACTCGACTGGAGCACGGTTTGACCTTGCTTGAGTTCAATTATCTGCCGATGCAGAGCTATGACTTCTTGCACTTGTATCGCGAATACGGCTGTGTCATGCAGTGCGGCGGGACTGATCAATGGTCCAACCTGCTCGGCGGAGTCGATCTGATCCGACGGGTCGAAAACGGTCAGGCGTACGCCCTGACCTTCAACCTGCTGACCACCAGTGATGGTGTCAAGATGGGCAAGTCGGTCTCAGGTGCAGTCTGGCTCGATCCTGAGCGCACCTCACCGTATGAGTTTTATCAGTATTGGCGTAATGTCGAAGACGAGTCGGTCGAGATGTTGTTGAAGCGTTTGACGATGAAGTCGATGGAAGAAATTGTCCAACTGACCCAAGAAGGTGGCAGTGCACTGAATCAGGCCAAGGAAATTCTGGCCTGGGAATTGACCAACACCATCCATGGGGCGGAAGAAGCCGATAAGGCCCAGGCTGCTTCACGTGCCCTGTTTGCCGGCCAGGGGGATCTGGAAAATGTCCCGACATCCGTTTTAGGTGACGCGATTGGACGGGAATGGCTCGATATCTTCATGGAAGTCGGTTTGATCAAGACCAAATCGGAAGGCCGTCGTCTGATGGCTCAAAACGGCCTATCGGTCAATGATGAACGCCTGAGCGATCCCTATGCCACAGCGGTTGAGGCAGATTTTACCCAGGGGTATGCTTTATTACGAAAAGGTAAGAAGTCCTATCACAAACTGACACTGGTATAAGACTTGCATGTCTTTGACATTCTTGTCACATAGTTTATAATTGTAGTGTATGAACTACAAGGAGGAAAGGTATGAAAAAACTGGAAATGATGACCTTAGACGGTAATACCGCTGCGTCTCACGTTGCATATGCATTCACTGAAGTAGCAGCGATTTATCCAATAACACCATCGTCCACGATGGCTGAGGTTGTCGATGAGTGGGCGGCCTATGGCAAGAAGAACATCTTCGGCCTGCCGGTCCACGTATCCGAAATGCAGTCCGAAGCAGGAGCGGCCGGAGCCGTTCACGGATCGCTACAGGGTGGATCGTTGACAACCACGTTCACTGCATCTCAAGGCTTACTACTGATGATCCCCAACATGTATAAGATTGCCGGCGAATTACTGCCTTGTGTATTTCATGTCAGCGCCCGGGCCGTTGCCGGACATGCTCTGAGCATCTTTGGCGACCATTCGGACGTCATGGCAGTCCGTCAGACCGGATTTGCCCTGCTGGCCAGCGGATCGGTCCAGGAAGTTGCCGACCTGGCAGCGGTAGCCCATCTTGCGACATTGAAATCTCGCGTCCCGTTTGTCAGTTTCTTTGATGGCTTCCGCACCAGTCATGAAATCCAAAAGATCGAAGTGATCGATTATCCGGCACTGTATGACCTGGTCGACTGGCCGAGCTATCATTCCTTTAAAGACAAAGCCCTTCGTCCCGAAAAAGCAGTTACTCGAGGAACAGCCCAAAACCCGGATATCTTTTTCCAGGCCAAAGAAAGTTCAAATCCTTTCTATGATAGAGTTCCCGGTATCGTCAAAGAATATATGGGCAAGATCAATCAGCTGACTGGTCGTAATTACGACTTCTTCAACTACTATGGTGCCGAAGATGCCGATCGCATTGTCATCGCCATGGGCAGTGTCACCGAGACACTGGAAGAGCTGGTCGACTACCTGAACAATCAGGGAGAAAAAGTCGGTATCGTCAAAGTCCATCTGTATCGTCCGTTTGTCACGGAAGAACTGATCAATGTGATACCGAAAACTGTTACCAAAATTGCGGTCCTCGACCGAACCAAAGAACCCGGTGCACCGGGCGAACCACTTTACTTAGACGTTCGAAACGCGTTCCAACCTTATTCCAATTCCCCTGTCATCGTCGGCGGCCGCTATGGTCTGGGATCGAAAGATGTCACCCCGAGCCATCTCAAGCCGGTATTTGACAATCTTAAAAATGAACAGCCGAAAAACGGTTTCACCATCAGCATTGTCGACGACGTGACCGGATTATCATTGCCGGTCGAAGAAGAGATCATGACCGAAGATCCTTCGACGGTCCGCTGTAAATTCTGGGGACTGGGTTCTGACGGAACAGTTGGTGCCAATAAGTCAGCCATCAAGATCATCGGAGACAACACCGACATGTACGCCCAGGGATACTTTTCCTACGACTCCAAGAAGTCGGGCGGCGTGACGATTTCACACCTTCGGTTTGGTAAAAACCCGATCCGGGCGACCTATCTGATCAATCAGGCGGACTATATCGCCACTCACAATCAAGCTTATGTCAATGAATATGATGTCTTAGCCGGTCTGAAACCGGGTGGTACCTTTGTTCTCAATACCATCTGGACTGTTGAAGAGCTGGAACAACATCTGCCGGCCAACATGAAGCGCTATCTGGCCAACAACGAGATCGATTTCCACATCATCAACGCCACCGAACTGGCCGATAAAGTCGGTCTGGGCGGTCGGATCAATATGATCATGCAGACGGCATTCTTCAAATTGGCCAACATTTTGCCGATCGATGAAGCCATCAAACTGCTCAAGGATGAAATTGAACACTCTTACGGCCGTTTAGGTGGTAATGTCGTTCAACAAAACTACGACGCAGTCGATCAGTCATTGGAAAATCTGATCAAGGTCGAGATTCCGGAAGACTGGAAAAATGCAGTCGATGAGAACGAACAGCAATCGGACGAGCCGGCATTTATTCAAAATGTGCTCCGTCCCATGACTCGTCAGGAAGGCGACAAATTGCCGGTATCGGCTTTCAGTGGTCGCGAAGATGGTTCCTGGGAACCGGGAACAGCCGCTTATGAAAAACGCGGTATTGCCGTCAATGTACCGGAGTGGCAAAGCGAGTTCTGTATTCAATGTAACCAGTGTTCCTATGTCTGCCCCCACGCCGTTATTCGACCTTTCTTGCTGACAGACGAAGAAATGAAAGATGCGCCTGAGAACTTCAATACACTCAAGGCGATCGGCAAGGGCATGGAAGACTATCAATTCAAGATCCAGGTCTCGACGCTCGATTGTACCGGCTGTGGCAACTGTGCTGATATCTGTCCCGCGCCGAAAGGCAAAGCACTGGTCATGAAGCCGCTGGAAACTCAAGTCGATGAACAGGTCCCGAATTGGGATTTTGCCATCAACCTGAAAGAAAAAACCGACGCCATGCCGCGCACCAGCTTGAAAGGTTCTCAATTCAGAAAACCGCTGTTTGAGTTCAGCGGTGCCTGTGCCGGCTGTGGTGAAACACCCTATATCAAGGCTGTGACACAATTGTATGGCGAGCGAATGATGATCGCCAACGCGACCGGATGTTCCTCCATCTGGGGCGCTAGTGCACCAAGTACACCTTATACAGTCAATCAAGACGGCTTAGGACCCAGCTGGGCCAACAGCCTGTTTGAAGACAATGCGGAATACGGCTTTGGTATGGCGCTGTCGGTCAAGAATATTCGCAAGCAAGTAACAAATCGGATGACCGGACTGATGGATAAGGATCTTCCGGGCAACCTGAAAGCCGACTTCCAAGGCTGGATCGAACACCAGAACGATTTCGAAGCCTCCAAGCCATTTGCTGAAGCCATCGTTGAACAGCTGAAAGACCTGTCCGGTGTTAGTGAAGATGTGGCCTCGGAACTGAAGATCATCAAGCGCCAACAGGACTATCTGATCAAAAAATCGATCTGGATCCTGGGCGGTGACGGCTGGGCCTATGATATCGGTTACGGCGGTCTGGACCATGTTCTAGCTCAAGGTGAAGATGTCAATGTCCTGGTGTTTGACACAGAAGTATACTCCAATACCGGCGGACAATCATCCAAATCGACACCACTGGCTGCGGTGGCCAAGTTTGCCGCTTCCGGTAAGCGTCTCAATAAAAAAGACCTAGGCATGATCGCCACTACCTATGGCAATATCTATGTCGCCCAGGTCGCGATGGGTGCTAATATGAACCACTTCATCAAAGTAGTTCAGGAAGCCGAGAGCTATCCCGGCCCGTCGCTGATCATCGCTTATGCACCGTGTATTTCACATGGTATCGTGACAGGCATGGGTACGACCCAACGTCAGGAAAAACTGGCTGTTGAAGCCGGATACTGGCATCTGTGGCGGTTTGACCCCCGCTTGGCCGATCAAGGCAAGAATCCTTTCATTCTCGACTCAAAAGAGCCTAAGGCGGACTTTAAAGAATTCCTGATGACGGAGCGTCGCTTCACCATCTTGAAGAACACCTTCCCGCAAGAAGCTGATGAGTTGTTTGACGCAGCGGCCACTGCCGCCCGTCGCCGCTATCTGAACTATGTTCGTATGACGGAGATGGATTACTCCAAACAGTAAAATACCTTTCCTGGAAGCTCCCCTGAGAAATCGGGGGAGTTTCTACGTGGTAGAGTAATCTTAGTTTGACATTTTCAATCCTCCTTTTATCAAATCGTGATCCAGAGGATTATAATGAAGGCGGAGGTCGGTGTGAAACGAAATGTCAGGCGTACCATTTTAGTCGGGTTGGCATTTCTGTCCATCTCATCGTTCTGGCAGATGTACGACAACTAACTAATCAAGTTTGATCTGATCGGCTCAGGTATTTATAAAAGAATGATCATTCTTTCATCAAATCCGGAATCGGTGGGCTATAATAAAATGGGAGGTTCCTATGAAACTAAATGTCAAACGTACCATCTTTGTCGGGTTGGCATTTCTGTCCATCTCATCATTTTGGCAGATGTATGACAACCTGATCCCCCTGGTGCTTCAGAACACCTTTAACATCGGTGAAACCTGGACCGGCGGGATCATGGCACTCGATAATGTGCTGGCTTTATTTTTATTACCGTTGTTTGGCCATCTATCGGATAAGCTACAGACACCGCTGGGTCGAAGAACACCGTTTATCGTCATCGGCACGATTATTGCAATTGTCTTTATGCTGTTGATCCCGGTGGCGGTCCGTCAAGTCAACTTCCTGTTCTTTTTTATTGCGCTGGGCGGGGTGCTGTTAGCCCTCAGTTTTTACCGCACACCGGCGGTAGCGCTGATGCCGGATGTAACACCCAAACCCTTGCGCAGCATGGCCAATGCCATCATCAACCTGATGGGCTCGATCGGGGGAATGTTGTCTCTCGTCTTTATTATGTTTCTGGTCCCCAAGGTCGACAACCCGGATTATTCGTTGGTGTTTTATGCCGTTGCTCTGGTCATGGCGATCGCGGTGATCGTACTGTTGACTACTATCCGGGAAAACAAACTTCGGATCCCGGAGGAAAAAGAAGACGAATTGACCTTCGAAGGCGATATGGATCCGCCGACTCGACGGAGTTTTCGCTTTTTATTGGCTTCGGTCTTTTTCTGGTTTCTGGCCTATAATGCAATAACGACTGCTTTCAGTCGTTATGCCATCAGGATGTGGGGATTTGTCGGGGGCGGTTTTGCCTCGGCTCTGATCGTCGCTTTTGCTGCTGCTATGGTGGCCTTTATCCCGATCGGCCTGATCGCCAGCAAGGTCGGGCGAAAGAAGACGATCATGGTCGGTATCGGATTGATCGCGACCAGCTATGCCTGGGGCTTTTTCTTCCAATCCTTCAGTCCGCTGATCTATGGCGTCTTTATCATGAAAGGGATCGGCTGGGCTGCCATCAATGTCAACAGCTTCCCGATGGTAGTCGAGATGAGCCGGGTGCGGGATATCGGTAAATATACCGGTTTATACTATACGGCTTCGATGTCAGCTCAGATTTTGACACCGATCCTGTCTGGAGCACTGTTACAATATGTCTCCTATCGCACACTGTTTCCGTATGCTTTCTTCTTTGCTATGATAGCCATGTTTACCATGAGTCAGGTGCGTCACGGCGATTCCAAACCGACACCGAAGCTGGAAGAACTGGTGCCGGATGATTAAGAAGCGACATGTTCTGCTGGGAGGTCTTGGTTTGCTATGGTGGTTGACCAAGCCACAGCGGCGCGATCAGGAAATGCTCCCATGGCAAGGCAACTTTTCCCATCGCGGTCTGCATGATAAAGACGCGCCGGAAAATACCCGACCTGCCTTTGAACAATCGATAGAACACGGCTGGGGCTATGAATTCGATGTTCAGTTGACCAAAGATGATCAGCTGGTGATCCATCATGATTATGACGGTGCCAGAAGCTTTGGTCAGGATGTTCGGCTGGAGGACCTGACGCTGGCAGAGTTGAGACAATTCGGGCTGTTCGGGACCGATCAACACATCATGACACTGCCTGAGTTGCTGGAATTGACGGCCGGACGAGTCCCGATCATTCTGGAGATCAAAGCGGAAAAGAACACCTGGCACATCAGCCGCCTGGTGGCTGAGGTTATGGATGACTATGCCGGTCCGTTTGTCATCGAATCGTTCCATCCGTTTGTCCTGGCCTGGTTTCGGATCCATCGCCCAACGTATATCCGGGGACAGTTGTCGTACAATGCGTTTGGCCGCAGTGGCAAGACAATCACTAATTTCATGCTGACCCATTACCTGTTTAATGTGTTAGCCAGGCCACATTTTGCAGCTCATGCCTTTGAGGACCGCAATGATTTCGGCTTGAAGCTTCAACACTGGCTTCATCAAACTCCTCTGGTAGTCTACACGGTTCAGACACCCCGGGAAGAGATCGAAGCCCGCAAGATGTTTCATACCATCATCTTTGAGAATTATCGACCGGTGAAATAATAACAAACAGGCACTACCATTTAAAGCGTGGCAGTGCCTGTTTTTATGCCCGGTAAGGGCTTTGATGTTATTTTCTGATCGTGATTAGTCGATATCAGGGAAGCTTGAGTCTCTGAAAGGTTTCGGTTCTTCACGTCCCGGCAGAACAACATTCAGGATGATACCGATGATGGCAGCCAGTGCCATACCGACCAGACGAATCTGTGTCAGACCGAGGTTGAACTCGATGACTGCCCCGCCCAGACCGAACACCATGACAACGCCGAGAATGATCATATTGCGGGTACTCGCGAAGTCGACCTTGTTGTCGACCAGTGTTCTGGCACCGATCGATGCGATCATACCGAACAGGACGATGACAGCCCCTCCAATAACAGGTCTTGGAATGGAAGCTGTCACGGCATTGATTTTCGGGATCAGACCAATCAGGATGGCAAAGACAGCGGCAATCCGCATGACCATCGGGTCGAATACTCGTGTCAGGGCAACCACTCCGGTATTTTGCGAATACGTTGTATTGGCAGGTCCACCGACTAAGGCCGATACTGCGGTTGCAACACCGTCACCGATCAGGGTGCGGTTCAGACCGGGATCCACCACCAGGTTGCGGTTGATCACGCCACCCATGGCCAAGACGTCGCCGATATGCTCAACGATCGTGACCAAAGCGATCGGGGCGATAATGGCGATTGCACCGAGATTAAACTTGGGCAGAGCAAAGTTCGGCATACCGAACCAGGCAGCTTCAGCCACTTTTGAAAAGTCGACCACGCCCAACAGAATAGCCAGGATATAGCCGCCGATCAAACCAAAGATGACCGGGATCAGCTTGACAAACCCTTTGGCATACATTGAAACCCCGACAACGATTGCCAGTGTTACCATCGACAACAGCCAGTTTTCCGAAGCCATCGTGATGGCGGTCGGTGCCAGTGTCATACTGATGATGATAATGATCGGTCCGGTGACGACCGGCGGGAAATAGCGCAGAATGCGATCGACCCCGAATTGGTTGATCAGTAAGGCGACCACGACATAGATTAAACCGGCTACGACGATTCCGCCTCGGGCATAATCGAGTCCATAGAGTTCACCGGCGATCAGGATCGGAGCAATGAAAGAAAAGCTTGATCCGAGATAACCCGGAACTTTTCCTTTGGTGATAAAGTGGAACAACAAGGTACCAATACCGCTCATGATCAGCGCAACGCCGACGTCAAGGCCGGTCAGTATTGGCACCAAAACGGTGGAAGCAAACAATGTGAACACGTGTTGCAGTCCTAGTAGAATAGCCCTTGGAATGCCGAGTTCTCTGACATCCCTGATTTCTTTTTGGTTATCCATTGAATTTTGCATAATCCTTCGTGAGATTATGCTCTCCTTTCTTAATGTAGATCTAAGTTGTATGAAGACGGATAAGTTTGTCGGATTTAAATTATACCTTGTATGTAATATAACGCGGGACTGTAAGAATTCACAAAGAGGATTATTATTTTTAGAGAGTCAGTTCATAAATGGTAAATGTCATATGCTAATTATTACCCGTCAAATAGGCTGAATAACAAAGAACTACCTGTTGGCCGGTAAATTGCTTACCAGTCAATCAGGTAGTACCAATGAAGAAAAAATTATATTTGTCCGGTTGTCTGTGGCTTACGAACTAAACAGTGACCGGAACTCCCTTGTGAAGAATGTTGACCTGATAACCTTGATCGATCAGATGGTTTTGCCAGTCGTGGATGACATCGGGTTCACCATGGGACAAAAGGATCTGTTTGACCGTGCTGGTGGCGATCCATTCACTTAGGTCTGACTGGTCGCCGTGTCCGGAAAAACCAGATATCGGGATGATCTCGGCTTTGACCTCGATCTGACGATCGGCGATCACGACGTCACGACCTTCCAGGATGGCTCGCCCGATCGTTTCTTCCGCCTGATAACCGACAAAGATGATGCTGGTATTTTCCTGAGGCAGAAAAGCTTCCAGGTGGTGCAGGATATGACCTCCCTGAGCCATGCCGCCCGAGCTGATGATCAACTTGGGATGGGTCTTGTTGTCCAGGGCATGAGATTCCCCGGGATCTTGCAGCAGATGGACATTCGGTCCGCTAAGATATTTTTCATGAAAGGCAGCCGCCAGATAATCACGCCGCTGCAGATAGATTTCCAGCGCACGAATACCTAAGGGAGAATCAAGATAGACAGGGATCCTGTCGAGTTCGTTCAATCGTCCGGTCTGATCAGCCAATTGGCGAAGCCCATGCAGGATCTCTGTCGTTCGGCCGACACTGAAAGCCGGAATGATGATCGTCCGGCCCTGCTTGAACTTGTCTAACACGGTTTCGAGTAATTCGTTAAAAGCATCAACTTTTTTACGGTGATTGCTGTTGCCGTAAGTCGATTCGGAGATCAAAACATCGGTCGGACCGATCGGCGCCGGATCGGGATAATATTGATTGCGATAACGGCCGACATCACCGGAGAAGGTGATCGTTTTCCCATCAGCCTTCAACTT
>JAAZLX010000016.1 GCA_012799095.1 Tissierellia bacterium | reverse complement strand
CACTTCCGGAGGATGTCTGATCAAACCCGATGGTCTTCAGTTGTTAGACAAACCGAACCATTTGCAAAAACAGCTTCTACTGATAGAGCCTAAGACACTGGCCACCTTGCCGGTGCAACTGGATTATTTTGACCTCTTTCCCGAGGTCTTTCACACGCAAGACCAACCGATGATTGATGTGTTCGATCATCTGAGAAAGGAACAACATGGACTACTTGGTTGATGGCAGTTTATATTCACTTTTCAGCCTGCTCGACTGTATCGGAGAAGCCGGTACCGGAGAACGTCACATTTGTCAGAGCGATCATTATCAAATGAGTCTGCTGACACCTTTTACCGTCCACAAAACCGATCAACAGCGGGCGCAGCATTTTTTTAAAAACCTGGATAACACGCTGGGTGAGCGGATCGTCCGTTCTGTATTGACGGCCTATCTATCCGATGATCCCGGTCGGTTTGATGCCATCGATCGCTTCCTTCAACAAGCTCGCCGCGATGGCAAAAAAGTCTATCATCAGATCAATGATCAGGTGACACCACTGCTTACCCTGGAGCGGGCAGTCGAGCGGGAACGGCATAGGTTCTTGGGTCTGCTTCGATTCAAGCGACTCAAAGGCGATATATATTATGCCGCATTCGAGCCGACCTATGATCTTTGTGTGTTATTGGTCGACCATTTTGCTGAGAGAATGAAGCAGGAATACTTTATTATTCATGACATCAAGCGGCAAAAGGCCGTCTTTTACAACAAAAAGACCTGGGCGACGAGCGATCTGGCACAAGTCGATGAGCAGTATCATCAGGAAGAACTGGCCTTTCAATCCTTTTGGAAGAAGTATCATCGACAGATTGCGATCGCTGAGCGAAAAAATCTGTCACTGCAACGCTCCTTTATGCCAAAGAAATACTGGAATTATTTGCCCGAGATGGATCGATCAGAAGCTTTGACTACTGAGGGACTACCTATTCTGACTGATATCAGGTAAAATATCATCAGAGGTAGCGATGCAGAAATATGTCAATCAAATCATAGATATAATTGAACAAGGCGGCTTTGAAGTCTATCTGGTAGGAGGCAGTGTCCGCGACTATCTGCTTGAAATCCCGTCAGATGACATTGATTTAGCGACCAACGCGACACCGGAACAAATCAAGCAGCTGTTCTCTTTTACACAAGTGATTGATACCGGAATCAAGCATGGCACTGTCACGGTCATATATCATCAACAGGCTTATGAAATCACCACCTATCGAACGGATGCTACCTACAGCGATCATCGTCGACCCGATCAGGTAACGTTCAGCCAGTCGATTCAGGAAGATTTAGCCCGGCGTGATTTCACCATGAATGCCATGGCCTACCACCCGGAAAAGGGCTTGATCGATCCCTTTGGCGGAGCGGATGATCTGGTCAACGGGGTTTTAAAAGCCGTAGGATCTGCCTCCGACCGGTTTGAAGAAGACCCTCTGCGCATACTGCGCGGCCTCCGTTTTATCTCTCGCTTTGGATTACAGGTCGATGCTGATACCGACAAAGCTCTCCATCATCATGCCGACCTTCTATTTTATATTTCGCAAGAGCGAATCTTCAGTGAATTAAAACAAATTCTAATGGGCCCGGCTGTTGAGCAGGTACTGTTGGAATATCCCGACGTCTTTGAATCCATCATCCCGGAATTAACACCCATGATGCGTTTTCCACAGGATCATCCTTATCACGATAAGGATCTGTGGCACCATACGGCAGCTGTAGTGTCAGCTACCCCGTATGATGTCAGCTTGCGCTTAGCTGGACTGCTGCACGACATTGCCAAACCGGAATGTAAAACAATCGATGACGACGGAAAGGCTCATTATGACGGGCATAACACTCGTTCAGATGAAATAGCCCGTCAGATATTAAGAAATTTCAGAGCTGACAACAAAACAATTTTCGAAGTATCCCACCTGATCAATTACCATGATCACGCGTTGTCTCTCAAAACGTCCAAAGTGCGTGATTGGTTGGCAAAACTCGGTCCGGACATCCTGAAAAAGTTAGTTGATTTAAAGATGGCTGATGTGTTAGCCCAACATCCTGATTATCGAGCGGACCGCTTAAAACAACTTCGGAGATTTCGAGCAGAGATCGACATCGTTCTTCACGGAAAAATTGCTTTTACTGTTAATTCATTAGAAATCGATGGGCATGACCTATTGGCTCTCGGGTTTCCGGAAGGGCGAACCATCGGTTTGATCCTGGACCGGCTGCTGAAAGAAGTAATGAACGAAACGCTGCCTAATGAAAAAGATGCTCTGATCGATAGAGCCTATCAGCTAAAATAGACTGAAATTTCAACATAGTTTGCCATTTTTTGTTTGTTAAATCCGGGTTGACTTTTAATAAACGATTCGTTATAATGAGAAAGCATCGTGGCAAATCGGGGTGTGGCTCAGTTTGGTAGAGCGTACGGTTCGGGACCGTAAGGTCGCAGGTTCAAATCCTGTCACTCCGACCAAAAAAGATGTCGCAGTAGGATACAATGTATCTTTCTGCGACATCTTTT
>JAAZLX010000096.1 GCA_012799095.1 Tissierellia bacterium | reverse complement strand
TTGACCTTCGATCATGATGGCTTCCGGTGAACCGGGCATACTTCGGGCAATGTCGAGTTGTTCCTGTCGTTTTTGCTGCACCCGACCGGTCTCACGGTATTCAGCAATGTTATCTTTACCGACGACAAACATATTCTGCGGTTCATCGATATAGGCATTATAAAAGAAACCCTGTTCAATCATATAGCGCAACGTTTTGATGGCTTGTTTTTTCGGTTTGTTCAGAGCCAGGGCGACTTCATCCAACGTGGTACGGGCATTGTTGGATAAGGTCATAGCTACTGTCCGGTAATCGGTCCTGGCTTTGGACAACTTTCGACCGCGGTAATACATCCACCAGGCATAACCTGTCATAGGGACTAATACGGCAGCTCCCGCAAAGAATCCTCCAACTCGGCCTTCTGACAACATCGATGACGTGAAGCTGATCAAGCTGATCGTCAGAGGAAAGCCCAAGGCAAAGCCGATGATCCGTTGGAACAAACTTTTGGTTTTTCCCGGGGGAACGATTACCTTGTAGCGATATTTGCCGGACCGGCTAAGGTCTCTTTTTGGCTTGCTGACAGACCGGCTGGCGACGACCGGAGGGTTTTTCAGGGTATTCTCAAGCTGCTCTTTGACTCGCTGATAGTCTTTATTTTCCAATGCGATCCGAATCGAATCATTGATCGTTTTTGACAGAGATTCTGCCAGAACGCTTTTTGTTTTTTGCATGTTACACCTTCCTAGGGAATGATTACCCGAAATCACCTTTCATTATATCATCTTACACCGTAAGACTTACAAATATAACGAACTTCAGGTATACTGAACATAGATTTAGGCTATTTACTGATGATCATGGATAGAACGAGCGGGGGTGGAATTTGAAATATTTAATCATTGGTGACACCCATGGTTCGATCGATCTGGCCAAAGTGACGACTGAAATTCTGGATACACTTGAACCGGATGATGCCATTATACATTGTGGTGACTTTGGAGCGCCCTGGACGGGAGATGAACATGATCCAACGCTTCAGTTTTGGCGATCTCTTAAGAATCGGGTCTATATTTGCCTGGGTAATCATGAAAACTATGACTGGATCCTGCGGCAACCGGTCGTTGAATCGACGGGAGGTACCTGCTATCAGTTGGGAGACAACTTATTCGCCCCTTTTCTAGGTGAGATCCTGACGATCGGTAAGAAAAGATTTTGGTTTTACAGTGGCGGTTATTCGGTCGATTTCCTTTATCGCACGCCGGGCAAAACCATTTGGAAACAAGAACTTGCGACACGAGAAGAATCAAGTCGTGCCATCGAGCGACTCAAACAATCAGGCGGAGTGGATTTTATTATCACTCATGATGGTCCGAGAGAATTTATCATGAAGTATTGGGGATATCCGATCGGCGGACCCAAACCGGCGTATTACAAACTATTAGGTGTTCAGGAGCAAGAGATCATTCACCCGGGATTTGCCCTTGATGAGGTTTATCAACGAACGGACTTATGGCAAAGGTGGTTTTTTGGACACCACCATCGTGATGATGATCGGGAGTGTATCCGGCCGATTTTTCGCGATATCATATTGATTCAAGATGACCAGGAGACCATTCTCTGAAGAGGCTGGTCTTTTTTATTAAGAATGATTGTGGTACAATCAACAAGAAATATTTTTAACATTTCAAGGTAGATAGAAAGGCATAATATGCGACGTAAAGAAGGCCGAAAGATCAAGAATATGGATCCGTTCATCAAGATCTTTCCTTATGTAATGGATCGCCGAACCGATGCTCAAGTCTTTGCCAAGGAATTGGTTCAAATTGATCCAATTGAAGAATATCTTGCCGACCAGAGGGCCCAGGGCCATGACATCAATCTTCTGCATTTTTATTTAAGTGTCTATGTACGGGTTCTGGCAGAAC
>JAAZLX010000095.1 GCA_012799095.1 Tissierellia bacterium | reverse complement strand
GGCTTTTTCATCGTCAAATATGGTGGAGCGTAGGGGATTCGAACCCCTGGCCTCTGCATTGCGAACGCAGCGCGATCCCAACTTCGCCAACGCCCCATACTATTGTCTAGCAAATCATATCATAAGCGAGCAGGAAAATTCAATTCAGATCGTTGAAACAAATGATCACCTGTCTGATATGGTCCGCGAAAAATGAGGAGATAAATCAAGTCCTTTGATTTGAGAAGGTTTCCCGAAACAAAAAGCCTGAGAAATCATTGAAATCTCAGGCTTTTTTGGTGCTGGTGGAGGGACTCGAACCCCCGGCCTCTTGCATGTGAGGCAAGCGCTCTAACCACCTGGGCTACACCAGCCGATATATTACCAGTCCCGTCTCAACACGACATAGTCATGCTGACCATCGTCGAAGTTGAACTTCCTGGTTTGGATATCATAAAATTTGTTTTTCCTGAACAGATGGATCGCCCGTTCATTGAACAGACCGACCGCCAGCATAAGCGGTTTATCAATGCCGTATTGTTCTCTAATAAACTCGAGAATGGCATCGAGAAACGTCTGACCTTTGCCTTGACCGATAAATTCCGGTCGCATGCCTAAGGTGATCCAAAGACCATCATCTTTGTCTTCTACTTGAAGATACCCGAATAACCGGTCTGCGTCAATCACTTCGTAATAGTTTTTCTTACGCAATTTTTGCGAAATAAACTCCTGTTGGGCAATCGGATCTTTTGCCAGCGTATAGCGGGCAGCGATCGGATCCTTGTATTTCCAGCGATGAGCGATGTACTGGGCGTTCTTCTGTGAAAGTTTTTGAAATTTCATCATTCTCCCTTGGTCTAGACTTCTAATACCTTGGCGTACTCTTCTCTGAACTTCGAAAGAATTTTCTTCTCCAGACGCGAAATAGTCATTTGTGACACTTCAAGCTCTTGAGCCACCATAATCTGTGTCTTCTCTTCAAAGAAACGGTCTTTGATGATCTTTTTTTCCATGGGGTTCAGTTTCCTCATCATATAATCGATGAAGTCCCGATTGTTTATGGCTTCAAATACCTTGTCTTCTTCCCCAATGATATCCATCAGTTTGACATCACGGTCATCGCTGTTGGATTCGATCTCAAGATCGAGTGATTTGGGAGAATAGACTTTAGAAGCTTCCATGGCTTCGATGACATCCTCATCCGTCACTTCCAAATAATTGGCAATGTCATTAACGGTCGGAGCACGATTTAAATCGCGATACAATCGATCGCGTGCCATAGTAACCTTTTTTGATAATTCCTGGATACGCCTGGGAACCCGGATCGTCCAACCCTTGTCACGGAAATATTTTTTGATTTCTCCGACTATGGTTGGGGTGGCAAAACTGGAAAACTCATACCCTTTATCAACATCAAAGCGTTGAACGGCAAACAGCAGTCCGAGTGATGCAACTTGATAGATGTCTTCGTAATCAATGCCTTTGTTAATGTATTTCTTAGATAGAATATCGGCAATATACATATACCGGGTGAAGAGTTCATCACGGATTTCCTGGGACGGATCCTGCTTATAGCGTCGGAACAATTCTTTCGAATCGATGTCCTTAAATTCTTGTCCCATTGGCTTCCCTTATCTTTTTTTGGTCATAGTAATGATGGTTCCGTTATCATCACCGCAGTGGATCTCAACATCATCCATGACAGCATCGATGATAAAAAGCCCAAGACCTGAACCTTCGTATTTATCAGGATCGATGCCATCGGCCAAATGACGTTCAAAACCAATGCCGCTGTCGACGACCGAAATTTTGATCTGATCTCCGCCGAGTTCGATCTCCAGATCGATCTTATACGAATCACGTGAATGTACCACAACATTATTACACGCTTCACCAACCGCCATGCGAATGTCTTCGATGCTTTCCACATCAAATCCGCTCAGTCCGGCGACTGAGGTAGCAAGCAGTCTGGCAGCACTCACAAACTCTTTTTTGTTTGGAATGGTCAAACTGAAAAAATCCATCCGTTACTCCTCTCGTACCGTAAACACTTTATCGAGACCCGTGATCGTGAGCAGTTTCAGGATTCCGGGTTTCGGATTGACGATGATTAGGTCATTGTCTTCTGCTTTTAAGCGTTTTACGATGCCGATCAGCATACCCAAACCGGTACTGTCGATATAATCCATATCTTCAGCATTGATAAAGACCGATCGGTTTTTCTCCATCAGAAGATCAACCAATTTCAGTTTCAGTTCGTCAGCCGAATCAATATCGACCTCACCGATGACCTTGACTTCCCAACGGTCATTTCTTTCTGAAAATAAGCTTCGTACCTTTAAGGCCATTGTTTACTCCTCTTCGTTCTGGTTTTTGTCATATTCATCCAAACTATCATCTTCACTCGCGATTTCGCTATCGGCTTCGTCCGGTTCCTCGTTGTCATTGATATCCACCTCCATCGCTTTGGTGGCGGCGATCAGTGTGACACCGTCTTCCAGACGCATCAGGCTTACCCCTTGGGTGTTGCGGCCGATGCTCGAGATATCGTTGACCCGGACACGGATCACCGTGCCGAGTGAGTTGATCAGAAGCATTTCATCATCCGATCCGACGACACCACTCATGATGACATCGCCGGTCTTTTCTGACAGATTGTAGTTTAGTATACCATACCCATATCTACCCTGAGTGCGGTATTGTGACTCATGTGTTCGTTTCCCGTAACCGTTTTCAGTAACGGTCAGAATATGACTGTCGGGTTCGATGATCGAAACAGATACTACCTCATCATTGTCCTGCAGCTTGATCGCTCTGACCCCTCGGGTATCACGGCTTAAGACACGAACAGAAGATGGTTCGAATCGAATCGCTTTGCCCTTTCTGGTAGCAACAAAAATATCTTTGGTATCATCGGTCAATTGAACATGCATGATTTCATCGTCATCATCAAGCTTCATCAATTTCAGGCCGGTCGTTCGGCGAGAATCGACGCTTGAAAGAGCGATCTTATTTATCATACCCTTCTTTGTCACCATAATGATCATTTGCTCGTCAAAATCATCTACCGGAATTACTGCTGTTACGACTTCTCCCGGTTCCAGTTGGAGCAGATTGACGATCGGGGTGCCGCGTGACTGACGGGAAGATTCCGGAACGAAGTAGGCTTTTTGTCGGTGGACCCGCCCGTGATTGGTGATATACAGAAGCGTCGAGTGCGTCGAGGTCGAAAAGATATTCTGGACCACGTCTTCCTCACGGACACTAAGACCCGCGATACCGCGACCACCGCGGTGTTGCGATTGATACGTCTCTTGATCGACCCGCTTAATGTATCCCCGCTGAGTCATGGTAATGATCATTTTCTTTTCTTCGATCAGATCCTCGTCTTCGATTTCTTCCCCGTTGACCTCGATCGTGGTGCGCCGCTCATCGTGATATTTCCGTCTGATTTCTAACAGAGTGGTTTTGATAATATCCATCAGAAGATTGCGGTCGGCCAATACCTGATTATAATACTCAATGTTCTTCATCAATTCTTGCAATTCGTCCTGTAGTTTATCATACTCCAAACCCTGCAGTCGTCTCAATTGCATGCTCAGGATGCTGTTGGCCTGGATTTCTGAAAAATCGAAGGCTTCCATCAATAACTCTTTGGCATCATTGTAAGCCGAACGGATGATTCGAATAATTTCATCGATATGATCGAGTGCTCTTAACAGACCTTCTATGATGTGGGCCCGATCAAGCGCTTTTTGCAAGTCGAATTGAACCCGGCGGGTTTCTACTTCTTCCTGGTGCTCGATGTATTTTTCAATTAATTGCTTGAGAGTGAATGTCTTGGGAACTCCCCGATCGAGCGCGATAAAGATCATCGACACAACACCCTGGAGACCTGAGTGACGATAAAGCTGATTCAACACCACATTGCTGTTGACATCGCGACGCAGCTCCATCACGATCCGGACGCCGTGCTTTAGGTTTGATTCATCACGTAATTCGGTGATGCCGTCGATCCGCTTGGCTTTGACCAGGTTGGCAATGCCCTCTAACAGGTTGGCCTTGTTCGTCATAAAAGGGATCTCGGTCACCACGATCCGGAATCGATCTTTGCCTGACTCCTCGATCGTTACTCTCGAGCGCAACCGAATACGACCCAGTCCTGTCTGGTAGGCTTTTCTCATTGCCTCGCGGCCCATGATGATCCCCCCGGTCGGGAAGTCCGGCCCCTGGACGATTTCCAATAGTTCATCGATCGAGGTTTCCGGATGATCGATCACTTGAATCGTCGCATCGATGATCTCACCCATATTGTGAGGTGGGATACTGGTCGTCATCCCAACGGCAATCCCGGTTACTCCGTTGACCAGCAGGTTGGGAAAACGAGCCGGCAAGACCCAGGGTTGCTGAAGCGTTTCGTCAAAGTTGGGATAAGTATCGATCGTGTTCTTATCGATATCACGTAGCATCTCATTGGCCAGACCACTCATGCGGGCCTCAGTATAACGCATGGCCGCCGGTTGGTCACCATCCATCGAGCCAAAGTTACCGTGGCCATCGATCAGAGGATAGCGCATTGAAAATGATTGCGCCAGACGAACCATTGAATTATAAATAGCCGAGTCGCCATGGGGGTGATAATTTCCCATGACTTCCCCGACAATAGCAGCTGATTTTCGGTGAGCCTTTTCACTCGTCAGACCGAGTTGATTCATGGCATACAAGATACGCCGGTGGACCGGTTTGAGACCGTCGCGCACATCGGGCAGGGCCCGGGATGTAATAACAGTCATGGAATAATCGATGTAGGCCTTTTCCATCTGCTGTGATATATCGACCCTATTTAATCTGTTTGTCGTTTCTTCCACTCATTCCCCCTATATGTCCAGCTCGGCAAATCGTGCGTTTTCCTGAATGAACATCCGGCGCGGCTCGACCGCATCTCCCATCAAGGTGGTAAAGATCTGATCAGCTTCGATCGCATCTTCGACCTTGACCTTTAACAACAATCGATTCTCCGGATCCATCGTGGTGTCCCACAGTTGTTCGGCATCCATTTCACCCAGACCTTTATACCGCTGGATGCTGGCCCCGCTGGGGCTGTTTTTCTGGAGCTGGCGTAATTCCTCTTCGCCAAAGGCATACTGGATCTTTCCACGATATTTCACGCCATACAGGGGTGGTTGAGCAATATAGATATGACCCTGCTCAAACAGCGCCGGCATATAGCGAAAGAAGAAAGTCAGCAGTAAGGTGCGGATGTGGGCCCCATCGACATCGGCATCTGTCATGATGATGATCTTGTGATAGCGAAGCTTGGATTCATCGAACTCATCACCGATACCGACTCCAAAGGCAGTGATCATATTTCTTATCTGTTCACTGGAGAGGATCCGGGCAAAGTTGGCTTTTTCAACATTGAGGATCTTTCCACGCAACGGAAGAACCGCCTGGGTTTTTGAGTCACGGGCATCCTTAGCCGAGCCACCGGCAGAATTACCCTCAACCAAAAATATCTCACTCAAGGCCGGATCTTTTTCCGAGCAGTCCCATAGAGCACCCGGCAAGCTGAAGCCTTCGAGTAACCCTTTTCTTCGGGTCAGATCACGGGCTTTACGGGCCGCGATCCGGGCTTTGGCTGAGCGGATACTCTTATCGATGATCACCCGGGCATCGGATGGGTTTTCTGACAGATACTGATTTAAAATATCCGCTGTGATCGATTCGACCGCTCCCCGGACTTCGGAGTTGCCCAACTTGGCTTTGGTCTGACCCTCGAACTGAGGATCACTCACCTTGATCGAAATCACGGCTGTCATACCTTCACGGATATCTTCACCCGTAAGGGCATCGTCATTATCTTTTAACAAGTTGTGCGATCTGGCATAATCATTGACCACCCGAGTGACCGCACTGCGAAAACCGGTCAGATGGGTACCACCCTCCGGAGTATTGATATTGTTGACGAAGCTGTAGACTCCTTCAGTATACTGATCGGTATATTGTAGAGCAATTTCAACTCCGATATCATCACGGATACGTTCTCCGTAAAGTATATTGCTATGGAGAGGTTTTTTATTGGTGTTTATATACTCGACAAATTCGCGCAGTCCGCCTTCATAATGAAAGACACTGTGCTTATCAACTCGTTCATCGGTATACTCGATCCTGACTCCCTTGTTCAGGAAGGCTTTTTCTCTTAGGCGATTTTCGATCGTTTTATAGTCGTATTCCACGGTCTCAAAAATCGTATCATCGGCTAAAAAAGTCGTTCTGGAACCGGTCTCCGTCGTCGTTCCGACCACCCGCAACGGTTCGGTGACTTCACCGCGACTGAACACGATCTGGTGGATCTGACCGTCTTTACATACCTGTACCGTCATCTTCTCACTGAGTGCATTGACGACAGATGCCCCGACGCCGTGCAGACCGCCGGAAACTTTGTACTCATCGTTATTGAATTTTCCGCCGGCATGAAGTGTAGTATGAATGATCTCAACCGCCGGTTTTCCCAGGCGTGTGTGGATATCGACCGGCATACCGCGACCATTGTCGCTGACTTCAACCGAATTATCAGGATGAATGATCACTTCAACTCTATCGGAATATCCGTTCAACGCTTCATCGATCGAGTTATCGACGATCTCATACACCAAATGGTGAAGACCGGTCGGACCGGTCGAACCGATGTACATCCCGGGCCGTTTACGAACCGGCTCAAGCCCTTCAAGAACTTGTATTTTATCTGCTGTATAATTATCCGTCAATCTCGCCTCCTATATGTTTGCCGTCCGATATCATGATGATCTGAGCTTGATCGATCATCGTCTGATCTAATCCATCGGTATCGGTGGCAGTAATTAATGTTTGATAATCGGCCAAACGGTCCATGACATTCTGCTTGCGCTGCCTGTCAAGCTCTGAGAACACGTCGTCCAGTAGAATGATCGGTCGAATACCGAGACCTTGTTCAATAAAACCGGTCAGGGCCAAAAAAATCGATAAGGCACTGAGACGAACCTGACCCTGGGAGCCAAACCGGCGGACATCCTTATCATTGATGGTGATGTTCATATCGTCAAGATGGACCCCAAAGCCTGTCGTTCCCTGCTTTTGATCACGCTGTCTGGTCTGGAGTAGCTTGTCCAGATAGTCCTCCGTCTTGTTTAAGTCACTATCATAGTTGACTTGCAACGTTTCAGCGCCGGCCGAGAATTCGCTGTGGATCTCTGCAGCCTTCAATGCCAATTGCTCGACATATTGCTTTCGTCTTTCATAGACCGAAGTCCCATACCTGACCAATTGTTCATCATAAACATCGAGCATGGCCGGATCGGGGTGTTGGTCCTTGAGGATCACGTTTCTCGCGCTTAGTACTTTGTTGTATCGAATCAGTTCATGAAAATAGGCTTTTGATTGAAGCGACATTTCGCGATCTAAAAAAGCCCGCCTGGCCGCCGGTCCGTCACGGACCATCTTTAAATGTTCCGGAGAGAAAAGCACCATCGGAAAATGTCCAAACAGTTGAGACCGCTTGTCAAGTTTTTGATTATCAAGCATCATCATACGTTCATTGCCATTTCCGCGCAGACGAAAATCCCAGTCCCGCCTGGAATCACTAAAAATAAGCCTAAGCTCGTATTGCGTCTGACCAATCATCATGATGTCACGCAGACGATTCGTACGAAAGGCTTTTCCGATACAGGCAATATAGATTGATTCCAGCAAGTTGGTTTTGCCTTGGGCGTTATTGCCCAGAATCAAGTTTAATCCCGGACTGAAAAAAAAGACCTCATCTTGATAATTTCGGACATGATATAATCGGGCTCTCTCAAGCTTCATAAACCACCATTTCTTGGTTAATTATATCATTTTTTCGCGAAAATTTCAAGTTTTAGGCCTTTTAGAGCTTTAGTAGTACCCCGATAAGTGCACCGGCTAAAATGACTAAAATCGGGTGTAAATGAGGTTTAAGACGAATTACCCCGAAAAACAGACCAAAAATAAGCAGAGCCATCCAGTTGATCGGTCCGAACACCTTACTGGAGGGGAGAAAAAAACTGATATGCATGATCCGCGCCAGCGAAGCGGCGATCAATCCGGCAGATATCGGTCTCAGACTGTAAAATACACCTTCGACCAGACGGGACCGGCGATATTTATCCAAAACCGGCAGCAACAACCAGATCATCACAACCGACGGGGTGACCAAAACCAGTGTCGCCAGCAAACCGCCGGCAGCTCCGGCAACTTGAAGCCCGGCATACGTTGCCATATTGATGCCGATGGCTCCCGGAGTTGATTCGCTGACGGCAATCATGTCGACCAGCTGTTCGGGTGTGAACCAACCGTGCTTTAAGCTCATGTTCATCAAAAAAGGAAATGTCGAAAGCCCACCGCCGACAGCAAACATCCCGGTCAGGAAAAATTCCCAGATCAGCTTAAGCAGGGTCACGGTTCAACCTCACCAATCCACCCAACACCGCCCCGGCAATCACAATATATATCGGGTTCAACGAAAATATCAGAATCATCAAGATAGTGACAACAAACACTCCCACCGTCAGTCCATCCACCAGTCCGATGGCCGCCATCTTGATAACAGCATGTAGGACTAAAGCACAAACGGCCAGCCGGATCCCGGCAAAGGCATTTTGCACCACCGGATGAGATGAAAACTGTGTCAACAGACTGAACAAGGCAAAGATAATAATGATCGAAGGCATCAGAAAACCCATGACCGCAGCCAATGACCCCAAACGACCCTTTTGCCGATAGCCGATAAAATTGGCCGTGTTGACCGAAATGATGCCGGGTACCACCTGACTGATGGCGTAATAATCCATCAGCTCCGTCTCGCTGGCCCATTGATTTTCTGTGACAATTTCACGCTGAAGCAGCGGATACATTGCATATCCGCCGCCAAAGGTAAATAGTCCCAGTTTAAAAAAGGTTGAAAACAGTTTCCAATACATGCGGATCCTTTGAGCTTATTCGAGTAGACCGGCCTCAAGCAAAATATGTCGGATAGCCGTTTTATCGGCTTCACTTAAATCAAGCAGAGGTCGACGGACATGGCCCGGCTGATAACCCAGCAGTAAACAGGCGTATTTCAGACCGGCGACACCATAGCGGGCCGTGACTGCATGGTTGACCGGAAACACTTTGCGATAGAGTGCCTGAGCACCTGCCCGATCACCTTGTTCAAACAGGTTTTGGATCTGGATACAAGCTTCCGGGGCACAGTTGGCCAACGCCATGATGGCTCCCTGGATCCCAAGATCAAGAGCAGGGTACCAGGCCGAGGCTGTTCCAACCAACAGATTGAATTCTTCCGGATCGATCATCCGTTGAAATGAAATCAGTTGCGGTATATTTCCGGATGAATCCTTCATTCCGATAATATTGGGATGCTGAGCCAACTGACAGACCGCCTTGGGCGAAATGTTGATATGAGTAAATTTGGTGACATTATAAATCAAAATCGGAATATCCGAAGCATCCGCTAAATCAGTGAAAAAACGAACCTGAGCGTCTTCTCCCATCTGATCACCATAATAATTCGGCGTTAAGACCAGAGCGGCCTGTGCTCCCACCTTTGCCAATCGATTGGTCAGGCGGATGGTTTCACGGGTCGATTCCATACCGGAGCCGACCATGATCAAACGATCTTTATCAGCATAATTGACCGTAGTCTCGACCAGAGCGATTTTCTCTTCTTCGTTTAAGTAGGCTGCTTCACTGTTGGAACCGAGGACAAGATAACCGGCCAGGTCTGTCTCATTCCAACGGGAGAGATTGGCCTGATGGGCTGCCAGATCCAACGATCCGTCTTGACGAAACGGCGTGATCATCGGTGGTATAACACCTTTAATAGTAAACACAGACATGATTCCTCCTAGGAGCGGGCCTTCAGAAATGCCGTAAGTGCCTGACCTAATTCATGATCCGGTCGAAAATGCTTCATGGTTCGTTCGAGTGCCGCCAGGGTAGCGATCAATGTGTGCCTGTCAGCATTTCCCATATGACCGATACGCAGCATTTTGCCGGCATATTGACCAACACCTCCGGCTGCCTGAACACCCTCCTGGGCCAGTTTGGTGCGAAATTCTGCATCATCTACGCCTTCCGGATAAAGCAGGTTGGATAAGGTGTGAGCACGGCACTCTTTCTTGGCCAATACTTGAAATCCCATCGCTTCAAACGCTTGTTGCATCGCAAAAGCATTGTCCTGATGACGCTGATAACGCTGATTTAAGGTCTCTTCTTTGATCAGTCGGATCGACTCCTGTAATGCCCAGATCAGATTGATCGGCGGAGTTGCAAAGTACTTTGCCGTATCCTGCATGATCGGCAGCCATTTATGATAGTCACAATAGTATTCCGGGATCTGACCCATCGCTTGTCTCCGCTGGAGAGACCGCTGATTGGCCCATAACATCATCAGGCCCGGACTAACACCAAAGGCTTTTTGTGACCCGGTAAATAAGACATCGATCTGATCATCTTTCAAGTTGACCGGCTCACCGGCAACGGAACAGACGCCATCGACAATGTAAATCACATCTTCATACTGCTTCACCACTTGACCAATTTCATGCACCGGTGCCAACACTCCGGTCGATGTGTCGACCTGGGTCACAGCGACTGCTTTAAAACCGCCTTGTTTCAGAACGTCATCCACTTGTTGAGGTGTCACGGTATCGCCCCACTCGGCCTGCAGAACAGTCAAGTCAATTCCTTTGCGTTCGGCAATCTCAATAAATCGGTCGCCAAAGAAACCATTTGATACCAAGAGAAACTTTTCTCCCTTTGTGACGGTATTAGCCAGGGCCATCTCCATGGCAAGTGTTCCGCTTCCGGCGACAACAAACACCTCACCATCGCAACTCCACATGTTCTTCAAATCCTGGATGACCTGCTTAAAATCAGCGACAAACCCCGGGTCACCAAATGCCACCGTATCACGGCCCATCTGTTCCCGGATCGAATCGACCACCGGAGTCGGTCCGGGAATCATCAATAGTTTTTTCATCAGATTTCCTTTCTTTGTTCCTTTTTCAAGGCGCGAAATGACATCGCAAAATTGATCAGTAATACTACAATAATCGTAACAATCAGTACTTCATAACCACCAAAACTAATCGACAAAAAGCTGCCGGCCAACGGGGCAACCATCCAGCCTAGACTTGCGACCATCCCTTGATAACCAAACAATAAGCCACGGTTTTTTGAGTCGACCCGTTCGGCCGACAAACTGGTGATCAATGGTTCAATCCCCCCGAGGAAAAAACTCATCAAAGTAAACAGGATGACAAATGGCCAAAAACCTTGAAACAACAGCAGTGAAGATGCCACAACAATCGTGATCAAAAGCAGGCCGACAATGATTTTTCTTTTATCTCCCCGATCGCCCAACCTGGTCAGGGTCAGTCCAGCCAGCGCAGTAGCAATACTGATAGCCATCCGAACGTAGCCGGTAACGGCTTTTATCCGGACCGGTCCCCGCAGCTGATGAAGGTATAGTGGCATAAAAGGATCAAAAATCGAGCGGATAAAGCGCTGCATCATCAGCATGACGAGCAACAAACCCACCAGACTGACCAAATCCTTTAATTTCATGGTCGAGGTGTCGGTTTTTTGTCTTTTTCCGTAAGTTGACCGATCTTCTTTCAATAAGAAGATGGCCAATATGACTCCGATCACCATAATGGTGCCGCCGATAAAAAAAGTCATCCGGTTACCAAAGCTCTCGGCAGTCAGGCCACCCAGTGCTTGACCGAGAGAAGAACCCAAAAAAGTAGACGACGATAAAAAGCCCAAGGCATATGATAAATTTTCTTTGGGCGTACTGACGGCCACAAAGGTACTGGCAGCTGCGACCGTGCCGGTAAACAGGCCCTGCATAGCCCGCAGTACGATCAATTGATTGACGTTTTGAACCAGTCCCATCAGACTAATAATAACAGACGCACTCACCATCGCCCGAATCAGCATCGGTTTACGGCCGTATCTATCAGATAATACGCCCCAGACAGGAGACATAATCGCCATCGTCACGGCCGGTGCCGAGTTTAAAATGCCAACGGACAGGTTGATCGATGATGGGTCGGTCAGTCCCAATTCCTGGATATAGAACGGAATCAAAGGAATCCCAAAGCCAAAACTCATCGATGATAGTGTCTGTGTAATCCAAAGTATGTGGAGATTTCGTTTCCATTTCATGTTACATCCTCAAACTCATTATGCCCGATTTCCATCCGTTTGGCTATGACTTAAACCCGAGTTGAGCAAATACTAAAAAAAAGCCAGGGTCATTCGCCTTGGCTTTTCTACTATTTGATCGATCAGTTTGATTGGGATGGACTTAAGTTGATTAAGGTGTGAAAACCGTTTTTAGCTGGACAAATTCGAGCAAACCGTATTTTCCACCTTCACGACCATAACCGGATTGTTTGTATCCACCAAATGGTGCCCCGCTGCCGGAACTGTCGTTGATAAATATCTGACCCGTTTCCATCTGTTTGGCAAATTCAAGCGCTTGATCCGGTGGGCCGAAGACTGCTCCACTAAGACCGTAAATTGAATCATTGGCCATGGCCAAAGCTTCTTGCTCACTATCATAGGGAATCATCACGATCACCGGACCAAATACTTCTTCCTGGGCAATCTTATCACGATTGGATACGTTTTTCAGCACCATCAATTCTGTATAGTAGCCTTCTTGTTCGGCCGGCTTCTGACCAATGGCCAATTCAGCACCTTGATCGATCGCTTGATTGACATAACCCCAGACACGCTCTGTTTGCTTTTGAGAAGCCAGGATGCCGACCCTGGTATCATGATTGTCCGGAGTGGCAAAGGAAAAATCCTTTGCTTGCCTTTGGAAGGCTTTGATGACTTTATCTTCCAGCTTGCGCGGATATAAAACTCTGGTTTGAGCGGAACATGTTTGTCCGACATTGGAACAGACGGTAAACAATACCCGTCTGGCCGCTAAATTTAGATCAGCCTCGTCCAGGATAACAGCGGCAGATTTACCTCCCAGCTCGAGGATAACTCGTTTGACACTGTCAGCTGCCAGTTTGGCGATTTCTTTTCCGCCTGAGGTCGAACCGGTAAATGTGACCATCCGGACATCAGGATGTGTCGCCAATATATTGCCGACCTCGCTCCCCCGTCCGGTCGTTAAGTTCAGCACACCGGGCGGAAAACCTACCTGATCGATTTCTTTGAACAATTCAATCGCCACCAGGGGAGTCTTTTGGGATGGTTTTAATACCACAGTATTTCCCATAATGACTGCCGGAATGATTTTTTGAATTATTTGTCCAAACGGATAGTTCCAGGGAGTCAAGCAGGCAACCACGCCATACGGTTCTTTGTACACGGTATAGCTGTCATTTTTCTCAGCCAGATTTAGTTTTTTTGCTTCTTCCATATAGGTGAACATGGCTTTGATATAGCTGAGAAATTGAATGTTCATCGCCATATCTTTACCACAGCCCAATTCATCCCGAATGATTGCTGCAAAATCTTCCCGACGTTTTTCAAGTCGCAGGGTGAGTTTTTTGACAAGTTCGATCCGCTCCGGAAGCGGTGTATTTTTCCAGTTAGACAGCGCCGATTTGGCACTGGCCACTGCTTTGTTGACATCTTCTTCGTGAGTTGCTGCCACCGAGGCGATAATTTCACGGGAAAAAGGGTTTTCCACGTCTATTTGATCGTTGATGGCCGGCTCTTGCCATTGACCATCAAAATATAATCCTTTCATGTGTCCTCACTTTCTATATTTAACTTACCCGAAAAGATAAAAAAAAAGACAGGTTATGACCTGTCCCGATAATTAAACCGAAAGATTCTTTGTTCCAGAGGCTCGTGTTTAAACTTACTCATCAGTCTTCGAACAGCACCGTTTAGTGGATCAGCACTCATCCAACTCTCATGACAGCCAATCTGATAGGCATCTTCCAGGATAAAACTGAGAAATTCACTGGCAATTCCCTGACGGCGATGACTTTTGGCAACAAACAAGTTGTAGATATGTTGCATGATTTTGCCGTCGGGATGGAGTTGTAGATAAGCATAAGCATAACCAATTACCCGATCATCATCCAAAGCAATGTAGAGTTGACAGGTCGGTTCTTTAATAAACTGTTTTAAAGTATTGATATCATAACTCAAGGCATTCTCAGTGAAAATCGGTTTTAATAATTCCACTTCGTATGCATCAGCTAATTTATATAGAATCATTTAGCAATCACTTCTATTTCTTGATAGATATTCCCCTCGGGATAATCCACAATGATCTTATCACCGGGGCGGATTTTTTTTCCCCTCATCAGACAGACTTCGCCGTTTAGGCTGACAAAACCATCCTGGATCAGAATTTTGGCAAAACCGCCACTCGGGACGATATCGCTGAACTTCAGCAATCCGTCGAGTTTGATGAATTCAGTGTTGATGGTTATTTGTTTCATTGGTTGATCCGAATCGGCACCAGATAGTATTCATAGGAATCATTGTTTTTCGGCTGAATAAAGCATGGTCGTACCGGTGAAGTCATTCGCATGACAAGTTCTTCATCCTCGATCACACGCAACGCCTTCATCAGATAATTGGGGTTGAAACCTATTCTGATATTTTTGCCGTTGTTTTTGATTTCAACTTCTTCTTTGGCCTGACCCATTTCTGACTGGCTGGTAATAGTCACTTTTTCATTGTCAAATTCAAAAATAACAATGTAGCTTCTCGATTGGTTCGCCATCAGGGCTGCCCGGTCGATGGCTTCATAGAATTCCCGGTTATCGATTTCAACATCGATTCCAAAATCGTTCTCAATTACCTGTTCATACTTGATATATTCGCCTTCTAATACTTTCGAGATGATTTTGACATTATCAAATTCAAAGGTGATGTAATTGGTCCCGATATGCAAATTGATTTCATCATCGACATTGTAGCCGATGATTTTCTGTATTTCATTCAAAGTCCGTCCCGGGACAATCACAGAACAATCAGGCGCATCTTGTAACGCAACCTTTTTGATCGCGATGTTATAGCCGTCGATGCTGACCATTTTCATGACATTGTTTTTCACTTCAAGCAAAGAGCCGGTCAAGATAGCCCGGGTTTCGTCGCGTGATACAGCAAAGTTTGTCATTTTGATCATATTTGAGAAGACACTTTGATTGATGACGACTTCTACTCCGTCGCTGCGCTCCTGGATCTGAGGGAATGTTTCATCATCCATCATCATCAGTTTGTATTGACTCTGTGAGCAGATGAGAGAAATGTGGTCCGTCTTTTTCTCGATCGTGATGGCATCATCGGGCAGTTTTCTGACGATATCATTGAATAGATTACTCTCAATCACCGTCACCCCTTCTTCTTCAACTAAAGCCGGGATTTCTATAATGATCGACATGCTGAGGTCGTTTGTTTTCATCGTCAGATGATTCGACTTGGCTTCAATGAAGATTCCTTTTAAAATCTCCATGGTCGTTTTTGTCGAAATCGCCCTGGTTAAAATATTGAGTGCATAGATCATTTCTCGTTGATTGACAGTAAATTTCATGACTCCTCCTGAGGCTTCATTATAATAATACATAAATAGTCTTAGTAGTAGGGGGTGTGCACTATGTGTATAAGTCATTATATCACTTGAATTTGAGTGGGTCACCCTTTGTAAAAGGTTGTTGATGAAAAAGGCCGAAAAAAAACCTTATTCACAGGCTGTTTTTATCCCCATAAATAAGGTCCTTGTCCACAGGTGTCGGTGGATTAACTGATCATCTGCTCCCGCAGGCGATCGATCAATTCTTTTGTCTCGGAAATTTCTTCGACTTCGCGGGTCAATTTATCACAGGCATGGACGACGGTAGAGTGGTCTCGGTTACCAAAGATTTCACCTATTTTAGGCAGTGATAAGTCGGTGTGTTCACGAATCAGATACATGGCAATTTGACGGGGATAGGCGATTTTCCTGGTGCGCTTAGGGGAATCAAGTTCTTTTTCCGTGATATCAAAATAATTACAGATCAGTTGGCGGATCAAGTGATGATCGATCGTTTTTGGAACATTGCGATCGAGCACTTCTTTGAGAGCTTCCTTTGTCAGATCAACATCGATCACTCTTCCGACCAATGAAGAATAGGCTGTTACTTTATTTAAAGCTCCCTCAAGTTCACGGATATTGGATTTGATATTTTTGGCGATCAGATCAAATACATCTTCCGGGATCACCTTCCGGTCGACCTCAGCTTTTTTGCGTAGAATGGCGATTCTTGTTTCATAGTCAGGCGAGGATATATCTGTTATCAGACCCATCTCAAACCTACTTCGCAAGCGTTCTTCCAGGGTTTTTATTTCTTTGGGCGGTCGATCAGAGCTGATGACGATCTGCTTATTATTTAAATAAAGTTCGTTAAAGGTATGGAAGAATTCTTCCTGAGTCTGCTCTTTATCCGCCAAAAACTGAATGTCATCGATCAGCAATACATCGACATTCCGGTAGCGTTCGCGGAAGGATTCACCCTGACTGTTTTTGATGCTGTTGATAAAATCATTCGTGAAATTTTCACTCGAGATGTACAGAATGCGTGAGTCGGGTTGTGATTTCGAAATATAATGACCAACCGCCTGCATCAGGTGGGTTTTACCCAGTCCGACACCTCCATAAATAAACAGCGGATTATAGCTCTTGGCCGGATCTTCTGCCACGGCAACACAAGCTGCGTGGGCAAACCGGTTGTTGGAACCGACCACGAAATCTTCAAAGACATACTTTGGATTTAAGTTGGATTTGTTAGCTGGAGCAGACGATTCAAATTGATCTTTTTCAACGTCCTCCAGACTGACCAGAACAAAGTTTTTTGTGTTGCCGGTCAGGCGTTGATACAGTTGGGTAAACTCCTGCGGGTATTTTCTTTTTTCCAGAATCGAACGGACAAATTTGCTCGGTGCCAGTAAAAATATCGACCGGTCGTTTTCATTATACACATCCAGATCAGCGATCCAGGTGTTAAAACTCAGTTCATCATGCTGCTGTCGCAGTTCGTGCTTCATTTTTTCCCAAACTTGTCGCACCGTTTCACACTCCTCTATCCACAGAATTGTTCACATGTTTTACAGCCGATTCAATCAACAAAACAAGTCACACTTTTGAATCCGGCTGTGGATGATTATTTTTTTAAAAGTCTATTCACAGTTGAAGCAGAAGCCTTGAAGAACTGAAATTTGTGAGTAATTGTATGTTTATCCACAAAATTATCCACAAAGAGCAGAATTTTTGATAAAATAATTATCCAAAGGTCAAGTTATCAACATGTATCATTATAGTAGCACCAGACAAGTCCAATTACAAGTTAAAAAACCCGACTTATCCACAATAAATTTGTTGGCTTTGCTCTAAATTAGCCGTTTTTGATTGACAGCACCGAGACTTAAACGTATAATGATTAAGCGAATAAAACCGACAATAATTTTATTAACATATTGAGGAGGTGGTCAACTTGAAAAGGACCTATCAACCAAAGAAAAAACAACGTTCTACAGAGCATGGTTTTCGTGCCAGAATGAGTTCTAAAGGCGGACGTAGAGTTCTCAAACGCCGTCGTGCGAGAGGTAGAAAAGTTCTCAGTGCCTAGACCGCAAATTAGTGGTCTTTTTTCATAAGGGAGACAGATGACAACGCTTAAGCGTAATTTTGAATTTCGACGGGCATACTCCCGCGGCCGGTCAAGCCTGACAAAGCATTTTGTACTGTATGTCGTAAAGACGAAAAAGCAACAAAATCAAGTCGGGTTTACCGTTTCAAAGAAAGTCGGCAATGCCGTCGTCCGCAACCGCATCCGGCGGCGACTGAAAGAAGCTTTTCGGTCGATCGATCTAACAGCCTGTTGTTATGATATTGTCATTGTCGCCCGGACCCGGGCACTAACAGTAAATTATCAAACCCTTCAGTCTTCCCTGGAAAAAGAATTGGGTAAATTAGTCCGATGAAACGACTTCTCTTAGGGGTGATTCGTTTCTACCAGAAGCAAATCTCACCGCTTAAAACACCGAGCTGTCGGTTTAGTCCGACCTGCTCGACCTACACCTATCAGGCGATCGAAAAATACGGCGCACTGAAAGGATCATATCTCGGTTTGAAGCGAATCTTAAAATGCCATCCGTTTCACCCAGGTGGGCACGACCCCCTGGTCTAAGGAGGAACCTTGCTAAAAAACATCATTGCCACTTTACTTACCGGAATTTATAATTTCGTCGGTAATTATGGCCTAAGCATTATCTTATTTACTTTATTTATAAGACTGATTTTATTGCCTTTTGCCATTCAGTCGAAAAAGAATATGGTTATGACTCAAAAGTTACAACCGTTGGTCAATCAGCTCCAAAAGAAATATAAGAATGATCCTCAGACACTTCAGAAAAAACAAATGGAGTTGTACAAAGAGCACAATCACAATCCGCTATCGGGTTGTCTCCCATTGCTTATCCAGATGCCTATCATCTTCACCTTGTTTTCCGTTTTGCGTGACGCCGCATCCTATGTACCTCAGTCGGCCATAGACCAGTCATTTTTATGGTTGCCCAACATGGTCGATCCGGATACGATGTCCAATATTATCAACATTGCCGGAGCGGAACGAATTCCGGGTTTGTTACCGATCGTTGCCGCAGCATTTACGTTTATTACCTTTAAAATGACACAAACTCAAACCGCCGCCCTGCAGACCTCTCCTGATGGTCCCAAGGCTCCGAACATGAATTTCATGGCTTATATTTTTCCGGTCGTGATCCTGATGAGCGGAACGACTTATTCGGCCGGTTTGATTCTGTACTGGGCTGTTAGCACAATCTTACAATTTGTTCAAGATAGAACGTTGAATGCCTATTTCAACCCGAAAGAGGATAAAGTAGCATGAAACAAGTAGAAAAAACCGGTCGTACTGTCGAAGAAGCGCTTGAACTTGCGCTGATCGAGATGGACTTAACGGCTGATCAAGTAACGTATGAAGTACTCGAAAAAGAAAGCAAAGGATTGTTTGGGTTTGGCGCACGGGAAGCCAAGATACTGGTGACCGAAATCGAAGGTGTCTCCCATGAAACAGTCACTGTACCGGAGATTACACCGGAACTGTATGAGTTGGAAGATTCTTTACTGATCGAACGTGAAAAGAAATCAAAAGATAAACCGAAAGATAAAGCGAAAGATAAATCGTTAGATACACCAAAAACAAAGTCGGAACCGGCTGTTGTGAAACAAGACAAGGCTGAAGTCAAAGAACCGGCTCCGGCACCGCCGGGAGAATCGGCTGCTTTGGTCGAACAGTATGTTCAATCGATCGTCAAAGGCATCGGTGTTGATGCATTGGTGGAAGCGACCGAGACCGAAGACATGGTGGAAGCTACTATCCAGGGTGAAGGCATGGCCTTGATCATCGGTAAACGAGGATCAACCATCGACGCCCTGCAATACCTGGCTTCGTTAGCCTTAAACCGGGGACAAAACCAATATATGCATGTCAGTCTCGATAGTGAAAATTATCGTCAAAAAAGACAACAGGCACTCGAATCGCTGGCCAAGCGGATGGCCGACAAGGCCAAACGTCAACGAAAAGATATCATGCTTAATCCCATGAACTCTTATGAGCGACGCATCATCCACACCTCCTTGCAAAAGGATCCTCTGGTCTCGACGCGTTCCGAGGGCAAAGACCCGTATCGTAAGGTCATTATCTTTTTGAATCGCTAAAACCCAGCTAAGCTGGGTTTTTTTGCTCAAAGGAGCTTATTTATGGAAGTAATTGTAGCCGTCGCTACATCATATGTTGAGGCGGCGATCGGAGTGATCCGCCTGTCAGGCAGCGGTGTGATGGAATATGTCGCTCCGCTGTTTCGAGGAGCCGATTTAACAACCAAACCGAGAGAGTTGGTCTATGGTCACATTGTCGAAGGAGACAGGGTGATCGATGAGATCATGGCGGTCTATCTCCCCGCCCCTAAAACGTATACCATGGAAGACATGGTGGAAATTTTTTGTCACGGTGGTCGTGTGGCTCTGGAAGAAATCAGCTCTGCTCTGGTACGCCAAGGTGCTCGCCCGGCTCAGCCGGGTGAATTCACTGAGCGTGCTTTTTTAAACGGCCGAATCGATTTATCTCAGGCGGAAGCCGTTATGGATCTGGTCAGCTCTAAGGGAAGAAAAGCGTATGAAGTCGCCCTGGCCCACCTAAGCGGCGACACCCACCGCATTATATCCGGTATGCGTTATGATTTGCTACATCTAATGGCCCGTTTGACTTTGAGCATTGATTATCCCGAAGAGGATGAACCGGAGATCACCTATGGTGAAATTGAGACCACCATGGATCGGACGATCGAATTGTTAGAGCGATTGCTCAAGAATACCGATAAGGGGAAAAGTCTGCTTCAGGGAATCAAACTGGCAATTATCGGTAAACCGAATGTCGGCAAGAGTTCGCTGCTAAACCGTCTCAGCGGTTTGGACCGGGCGATCGTGACCGATATCCCCGGGACTACCCGAGATACGATCGAACAAGCTATCACCCTGGCCGGGATACCTTTTGTCCTGATCGACACCGCCGGAATTCGAGAAACAGCTGATGTGATCGAACAGATGGGAGTCGAACGATCCATCAAAGCGATGGAACAAGCCGACATTACAGTCCTGGTGCTTAGTGCAGACGGTACACTTGATGAAGAAGATATCATCCGATTAAACAAACTACCCGACAAAAGTCTGGTGGTACTGAACAAGATCGATCAAGAGCCCAGACTCCGGGTGGTAGATCTGCATGACTTTGTAGAGGCGGATCGGGTGATCGCTACTTCTATGACCGAAGATATCGGGTTGGAAGAATTAGAAGAAAAGATCGTGGCTCAGAGTTTCGGTCTCGAAGGAGACGATACCTTACCCCTGATCGGAAATATGAGACAGATCCACGAATTGAATGAAGCGCTGAAAAGCGCTTACGATGCCCGTTCCGGTATTGAACGACAAGAAGCTTATGATTATATCGAAGTCGATGTTCGCAATGCCTATGAACATCTCGGACGCATCATTGGCGAAGAAGCTTCCGGTGATATATTGCAGGAAGTCTTTGCTAATTTCTGCGTTGGAAAGTAGGTCCTATGTATGATGTTATCGTTATCGGAGCCGGTCATGCCGGTGTCGAAGCCGGTCTGGCGGCTGCCCGTCTCGGCTCAAAAACGTTGGTGTTGACGATCAGTCTTGATGCGATTGCGATGTTAGCCTGCAATCCGTCGATCGGAGGCACCGGCAAAGGTCATCTGGT
>JAAZLX010000094.1 GCA_012799095.1 Tissierellia bacterium | reverse complement strand
GGCGGTTGATTTTGGCCGATACTCCGCTGCGCAGTCTCTGTGAGATCCTGGCAGAAACGGTCGCCATGATAACATGTTCGATCAAACTCAAGACGCCGGCTGTGCTCAGCAAAAACACCAGTAACCAGGCCACCCGGCTGACGGCGGAAAAATCGATCGCTCCCATCATAGGCATGCCGTTGATCATCTGAGGAAGTCCTTTGGCGATCTCGTCGGCCAGTATTTTCATTTGATTCGGTCCGATGATCTGAAATACTGTGCCCAGAGAAGCGATAAAGAGAGCAATCGCGATACTCGGCAGGTATTGTTTGCTGTAACGGACCAGGCGAATCCAGGACTGCTTGAAATTAAGGTCAGCCGGCTGATCAACGGTCGAGGTATGGCGGAATCCGCCCATCGGACCACGATGTCTCATCTTAACTACTGGTTTCATCATGCGGCCAATTCCTCCTCACTGAGCTGCGACAGGGCAATTTCCTGATAGACCGGGCAGTCCTTCAATAGCTGACGATGACTACCCTGCCCGACGATCCTGCCTTCGTCCAGGACAATGATCTTGTCGGCATCGATGATCGTACCGATGCGTTGTGCCACGATCAGACTGGTGGCATTGGATGTCGAACGCTTCAATTCGTTGCGCAGTGTTCGGTCCGTCTGATAATCCAGAGCGGAAAAAGAATCATCAAAAATAAAGATTTCCGGCTGTCTGGCAATGGCCCGGGCGATTGCCAGGCGCTGCTTCTGACCACCTGAGACATTGCTTCCGCCCTGTGCGATCGATCCCTCGATCCCACCTTCCATCTGTTCCACAAAATCATCCGCCTGAGCGATCTCAAGCGCCTGTCTGATCTCATCTTCACTTGGGCCGGCACGCCCATTGTCACCAAAGTCGACGTTCGACTTCACACTACCTTTAAACAACACCGCCTGTTGCGGGACATATCCGATCTTGTTCAGCAATGCTGATAATTGATAGTCTCTGACATTGACCCCGTTGATCAGGATCTCGCCTCGGCTGGCATCGTAAAATCGGGTGATCAGATGGATGAGGGTCGATTTCCCGCTGCCGGTAGAACCGATAAAAGCGACAGTTTCGCCCGGATTGGCGGTAAAACTGATGTCTTCTAAAACATACTCGGCAGCATCAGGATACTTAAAGCAGACCCGATCGAACTGAACCTGACCTTTTAGAGAGGGCAGGCCTTCCGTCTTGGGTCCATCGACAATACTCGGTTCCGTATCCAAGACCTGATTGATCCGGCCGGCCGATACACTGGCTCTGGGGTACATGATGAAAATCATCACCAGCATCATAAACGACATGATCACCTGAACAGCGTAGTTGGAAAAGACAACCATATTGGAAAAAATCGTCAATTGGTCCAGCATTCCGGCCCGGTCGATCAGATAAGCTCCGATCCAATAGATTGCCAGGGATAATCCGCTCATCATGGTTGTCATGACCGGCATCATAAATGCCATCGCCCGGCTGGTGAATAATTGAACACCTGTCAGATCCGCATTGGCCTGTTCAAAGTTTTCCGTTTGATACTCTTCGGCGTTATACGCCCGTATCACCCGCAGTCCGGTCAGATTTTCCCGAGTCACCCGGGTAATATTATCGGTCAATTGCTGCATCCGGCGAAACTGTGGCATGACGAAGATCATCAGTAGCGTAACCATGATAAAGACAATCAGCACCCCGACCGATGTCACGATCGACCACTCAACACCTTTCCCGGCGATTTTTGTGATGGCCCAGACTGCCATGATAGGCGCTTTTATGACAACTTGAAGCGCCATGACGATCAGCATCTGGACCTGTGTGATGTCATTGGTCGAGCGCGTGATCAAACTCGATGTGGAAAAACGACGGATCTCTTCCATGGAAAAGGATTCAACTTTGGAAAACAATAAACTTCTCAAACGCCGGGAAAAGGACGATCCGATCCGGGCGGCAAAAAAGCCGACTATGACAGCTGAGGCCACAGATCCGAGAGCACTGAGAAGCATATACCCGCCGATGGTCCAAATCTCACCCAAAGCTGATCCCGGCGTTTGCACCAGACGAGTGATCTGTGCCATGTATTCAGGCAATTTTAACTCAAGCCATACTTGGCCTACAATAAAGATCAGGCTGATAAAGGCCATCAGCCACTCTTTTGGCTTGAGGTAGCGGACAATTTTAACCATCGATCCCTCTTCCTGTACAGGTTTTGTTTGATGTCATAAGAAAAAATCCCTCCGGTCGGTGCTCTTTACAGCGGGCTTCCCGTTGCCCTTGTCAGGGGTAACCTCAGGATGACTTTCGTCTTCTCCGGAGCAGTCTTTCTTGGATCCGTCAGATAAATTTCATGATGTGTCCTGTTGGACTGATGATCGATCCGAAAATGATTGACGGCTGCCATCATTTCCATACCGATCAGGCTGTCTCTTTCCGTGTCATAGCTTCCCCGATGGAGTGCTTGAACTACCATCCCCTCATCGTATTCAAACATGCGGACATGACTGAAATCCTGTTTCTTCTTGGCTGAGGCAGTCTCGATCGCCCAGCTGACATCTTGAGATCGAATAAAATCAGGCAGACGTAACATGCTCGTCCAGCGTAAGTTGGCTTTTACAACTGTCGTATCCGACTCACCCAACCACCATAATCCTTCCAGCGGCGGGACAACGTATTGTTCAAACCCGGGAATCTGATAATTTCCTTTATACGACATCTTCAAAGTGTAAGCAACAGCATAAAGCGACTCGACCGCGTTGTCGTACGCTCCATCGGGGTCGTTGGGATCGCCCCTTCCATCAACAGCCAAAAAAGTCATCCGGGGGATCACCCGGATACTCGGTTGAGTTGTGGTAGGATAAAGATGTTTTTCTTGTTTTTTGTAATCTAACATTTTTCCTCCTCAAGTGCTATAATTGGAACGTTAAAGAAAGGAGTCGATTTTGGGACGAATTGGAAATATAGAAGGTCGCAAGACCAAACAGGATGCCAAGCGGGCTGGAATGTTCACCAAGATCAGCCGAGCATTGTCGGTTGCCGTAAAACAAGGCGGACCCGACCCCAATTATAACGCTGCTCTTGTCAGTGCGATCGAAAAGGCCAAAGCGGCCAACATGCCCAATGACAATATTGATCGGGCAATCAAAAAAGCCGCCGGTGCCGGTGATGGGGAAAATTACACCGAGATGATATATGAGGGCTACGGACCATCCGGAGTTGCCGTCATGGTCGAATGTCTGAGTGATAATACCAACCGCACTGCCGGTGATATTCGATCATACTTTACCAAAAACGGAGGCAACCTCGGTGTCTCGGGCAGTGTCAACTACCTGTTCGAAAAACTGGGGGTCCTGGTGATCGAGCGGACCGAAAACATCGATGAAGATCAACTGATGATGGAAGCGATCGAAGCCGGAGCTGATGATTTTGTTGCCGAAGACAATCACTTTGAGATCATTACTGCGGTAGAACAATTCGCACTGGTCAGGGAAAATTTAAAACAGCTCGGCTACAGCTTTGCCATCGCTGAGCTGCAATATCTGCCAACGACCACGGTTACACTGACTGATCCGGATGATCAAAAGGCCATGCAGCGGCTGATCGATCAACTGGAAGATCACGACGATGTTCAGACCGTCCATCACAACTGGGCTTAAGCTAAATCAAGACCGGATTTATCCGGTCTTTTTTGTATCCAAATAATCAAGCGCCACCTGGATCAGATAGTTGAGGCCAACTTCCAGTAAGTCTTCATCAATAGTAAATTTAGGATGATGCAACGGATACATCATTCCATCCACTTCCTGCGGATTTGAGAAGTGGATCAGGCAGCCCGGGATCCGTTCCAGATAATAGGCGAAATCCTCTGCCGCCATCATGGGTGCATCCATCAGTACAACCCTGTCCTCACCGACGACCTTGGCTGCACTGTCCATCGCCATGCCGGTAGCTTCCGGATGATTGATCAGTGGCGGATAAGTGAAGGTGTAATCGAACGCTACCTCCGCCCGAAAGGCATCACTGATAGAATGGGCCAACTGCTGCATCCGCATGGGAATCAGTTCCCGGGTATCGTGATTGACCGTTCGGACGGTTCCGGTCAAGATGGCTTCATTAGGGATGATATTATGAGTCGTGCCGGAGACAAACTGCGTCACCGATATGACGACCGGATCGGTCGGACTAGTCTCCCGGCTGACCAAAGTCTGAAAAGCCTGGACTAAGTGTGTTCCGACAATGATCGGATCGACCGCTTTGTTCGGTATTCCACCATGTCCGCCTTTACCGATGATAGTGATCTGGAACGTATCCGGTGCCGCCATCAGTGGACCGGGCCGGATACCAAAACTGCCTTTGGGGATTTCCGGTTCAAAATTGCCGTGATGTAATCCGAAAATAGCCTCGATACCCTCGAGCGCTCCTTCATCGATCATCGGCTTGGCACCTCCGGGGGACTCTTCCCCCGGTTGGAACAGGATCTTGACCGTTCCGGCAAAATCATTATGGTATTTAAAATAGACCGCCGCCCCAAGTGCCATGGCCGTATGACCATCATGACCACAGGCGTGCATTCTACCATTGGTCGAAGCAAACTCCAGACCGGTGGCCTCCTGGATCAAAAGACCATCCATATCCGCGCGCAGTCCCACAGTCGCTCCCGGAGACTTTCCTTCTATTGTAGCGACGATCGCATTATCATTGACAAACAGTTGATAGGCAATTTCATGCTGATCGAGAATAGACCGGACATAGGCGGTGGTCTGCGGTAGATCATTGCCTAATTCCGGTATCTGATGGAGCTGCCTGCGCCATTGGATCACATCTTTGACTATTGCATCCCGAATCATAATTCTCCCTCATTGAAGTTGCCTGGAATCTCGCGTCCATCCTCATCAAATTTCTTCCGTTTGGCGCTAACATGCTCGATCACCAATCGGAAGACTTGAGTTCGTGGCAGACTCAACAGGATTTCTCGATGAAAGTGTTCCATCATCTGAGGCGTATAACGCTCAGAAATAGCTTTTAAAGCCTCGATAGCTTCGGCCTCATCCGTCACAACTTCAACCCTGCCCTGAAAGATGCCCGATTCATACTCCGTCGAAAAACTGTGATCTGACGGTTTGACATCACCGACAACGACCAGACTGACCCGGTCATTTTGTTTGATGATATCTCTCATTTGGCCCTGTTTGGCCCCATGAAAGTAGATGGTCCGGTCGATCCGGGCGGGAGATATCGGTATGGCATAGCTTTGATCCAGCCCCAACACACCGTAATCGGCCCGGTCGAATACCTCCCAGGCAAATTCCGGTTTCATTTGTCGATCTTTTCGTCGCATACTATTCTCCCGGAAAGAGCTTGTTCAGTCCAACAATGACCAGGTATATGATGCCGATGACCAGAAAAACTCCCAGCCAGCCATACAGGCTGATGGGTAAAGTCTCCACAAAGGCGTTAAAATCTAAATTCATGATGATCTCCTAAAGGATTTTCGTGACGAAGTTAAGGATCATACCGCCGGCGATCACCGATGCAATTTGACCGGCGACATTGGCCCCGACGGCATGCATCAGCAAGTGGTTTTGATGATCTTCCGCCTGACCCATTTTATGAATGACCCGGGCTGACATCGGAAAAGCCGAAATACCGGCAGCGCCGATCATCGGGTTGATCTTGTTTTTCAAGAATAAGTTGAGCACCCGGGCAAACAGGGCACCACCGATGGTATCAAAGACAAAAGCAAACAGCCCAAGACCCATGATCAGCAGAGTCTGCGGATTTAAAAAGCCCTCATAGTGCATTTTGGTCGACACAGTCAGTCCCAGAAACAGTGTGATCAGGTTGGCCAGTTCTTTCTGGGCTGATTGACTCAGACTGTTGAGGACACCGCATTCACGGATCAGATTGCCGAACATCAAAAACCCGACCAGGGCGACACTTTTGGGAGCAAACAGTCCGGCGATGATGGTGATGACGATTGGAAAGATGATCTTGGTCGTCCGGCTGATCGAATTGTCCTTGGTCCTCATACGGATCAGACGTTCCTTTTTAGGCACCACCAGTCGAATGGCCGGAGGCTGAACGATCGGCACAAGCGCCATATACGAATAAGCGGCCACGATGATCGCACCGAAATAATTGCTTTGTAGGAAGTTGGCGACGTAAATACTGGTCGGCCCATCGGCAGCACCGATAATACCGATACTGGCGGCATCCTTTAATTCAAAGCCGAGTAAGGCAGCCATGCTGAAGGTGAAAAAGATCCCGAATTGGGCCGCGGCCCCGAAAAACAGCATTTTCGGATTGCTCAAAAGCGGGCTAAAATCGATCATCGCACCAATCCCAATGAATAGCAACAGTGGAAACAGCTCATTCGAGATCCCGGCTTGGAACAACTCATCGATCGGTCCGACTTCGAGTGCCCCATCGACCAGTTGAGTGATGGCACCAGACATGGGCAGATTGACTAAAATAGCACCAAAGCCCATCGGAAGGAGCAGTGTCGGCTCCATATTTTTTTTGATCGCCAGATAGATCAACAGGGCCCCGATCAGCCACATGATGACCATTCGGACATCGAGATTCCACAGATTTTCTAAGATTACTTGCATATTTTCCTCATTATATTTCTTAAGTATCTATCTATTATAACGCTCTCAGACTGTCTTGCGAAAAGAAAATGACCCAAAGGTCATTTTTATATCGGGTAGAACGCCAAGATGACAGGAACGGCGATCAAGACTGTCAATATACTTAATGGCAGACCCAGTTTCCAATAATCAGTGAAGCGGTATCCCCCGGGACCCATGACTACCGTACAAGAAGCATGGCCAATTGGTGTCAGGTAGGCTGAGGTTGCACCGACAAAAATAGACAGCAGGTAGGGGTCGATGCTATGTCCGACCAGACCGGCCATTCCGACCGCGATCGGCGCCAGCAGCAGAGCCGCCGCTGCGTTGTTGATGATATTAGTCAGCAACATCGTCAAAGACAATAGCAGGGCGAGCACGCCCCAGGTAGGCATAGCCTGTGTGGCGTTCAAAAGCATTTCGGCCAACAGAGTAGCTGCTCCGGTCGTTTCAAGGGCGTGAGATACCGGGATGATCGCTCCCAAAAGAAAGATGATCGGTAAGTCGATGGCATGAAGGGCACTTTGAATAGTCAGGACTTTGGTCAAAACCATCAGGATCGTGGCTGCCAGGAAGGTGATATCGGCCGGCAATATCTCAAACGCAACAATCGCCAAAGCCAAAGCAAAAATACTGAATGCCAGAATAGTCCGTTGATTTTGTTTTAAATCAATCTTTCGTTCTGCCAACGGCAGCACCCCCAGATCATTGATCAACTCCTGAATGCTCGCCATAGTACCTTGGATCAGCAACACATCCCCGGCCTTCATCAGTATTCGGTTGGGCGATGCTCCCAGCCTTTCACCTTCCCGGGCAATCGCCAGTAGATTGACGTGAAAGCGGGATCTCAGATCAAGTGTCTTTGCCGTCTGATTGATCAATCCACTCGACGGTGGAATGGCAATTTCCGTAACTGTCATGCCTTCGCTACGCATATCCTCGGTGGAAATTTGCTTGCTGCCGGACAACTCAGTTTTCGTTCGCTTCAGGAATTCTGCCAGAGCTTCGGCTGAACAGGCTAAAATCAACTTGTCCCCGGGTGAAATGATCCGGTAAGGGTTGAGCACAGAATTCGAAAGTCCCGGCCGGACATGGCTGACGATGTTGACCCGATTCATGATCTCCGGTGATACTTCGCGAATCGTTTTGTTGGCCATCAGAGAATCTTTGGTCACCGATACGACAGTGGTGTATTCTTTGATCGAAAACAAGTCGTCACGTGTGATCTGGCCTTTTCTGGTTGGGATCAGCCGCCAGCCGAAAGCCAGTATCATCAAGATTCCACCGACTGTGATCGCCAGACCGATGGGAGCAAATTGGAACATCGTAAATGCCTCTCCGCTGACCTGACGGCGAAACTCAGAAATAATAATATTCGGTGGAGAACCGATCAGGGTGATCATGCCGCCAAACAGCGAGGCAAACGCCAATGGCATAAGAATAAATGACGGCGAATAATTGTTTTTCCGTGCCATCTGGATACCGACCGGCATAAACAGGGCCAAGGCCCCGATATTATTCATGATCGAGCTGAAAAAAGCGACTCCCAGCATGAGGATTCCCAGTTGTGACAACTGGCTTTTACCAAATCGGGAAACATAGTGAGCGATGATCTCAACAAAGCCCGAGTCGATCAATGCCTGGCTCAGCACCAATACCGCTGTCACGGTGACCACGGCGTTATGGCCAAATCCACTAAACGCTTCATCTCTTGGAACCAGCCCTAACAGCACAGCAATTACCAGTGTAGATAGAGCCACCACTTCATAACGGATTTTGTTTTGTGCGAAGAAAAACAGCATGACCGCTAACAGGCCAAAAATAAGTCCTTGATCAAGTGTCATCGACTACCTCCCGGTTGGATCCTATATCATCGTAGCCAAAAGTATATCCCATAGCAAGCCCGATTTGGATATTACTCTAGAAAACTCTTTCCGGAATGTCGGGATAAGATTTCATTGACATGGGCGATGGCTGTTTCAACATAAGCTTCGTATTCCTCCAGCGACAGATACTTGAATTCATCGTCATGAAAAGGATGGGTTTGATAAAAGTTACAGATATACTTCATCTGACGGGTAAAGGCATGTTCCGGATAATAATCCAGGTAATGATTGGGAAAATGTTTAATACGGCAGATACGACGGAACGGTTCCCAACCGGGATGTGCCATTAGAAAACGATTATCATGTGCATACCAATCTTCTTTGATCGTCCAGATAAAACCGGGGGTTTGGAAGCCTTGTTTAAACCTGTCGCGGGCTACTTTACCGACATCACGATCCCACAACAGATCACAATGGAGATGAATGTAATAACCGAGATAGAAATCATCCCAGGATCCACTCAAGTATGTTTGGTAAAACGCTTCCGGATCGATCGTGTTCTTTTTATAAGTATTCGACCAATGTGACACCTCGGTAGGCGGTGAAAACTCAGTCCAGTCTTCATTCGGTTCACCACAGTCGGGACCGAGGTTGCCTACGTAAAAAGCGGTATGATCATCGATCGGCCAGCGCTGAACAATCGCTTCAGCTACTCTCAGATGAGCAATCCAGGTCGCCACTGATATCCTCCTCGGTCAAGACTTCAATTCCGGCTTGTTTCAAGACGGCAGTGGTCACACCATCCCCCTTGATCAACCTCCGACTGAAAGTTCCATCGTATATTTCCCCCACTCCGCATGACGGTGAGCGGGCCTTTAAGATGGCCCGTTTGATGTCATACAGGGAAACCAGCCGTAAGGCTTCTTGAGCCCCCAACATAAACTGACGGGTGACATCGACGCCGGCTTCGGTCATTACCATGCCCTGCCTGATTTCAGCCGGTGGTCGGGGCGTACTCAATCCGCCGGCCACTTCCGGACAAACCGGCACCCAGTCATACTCAAGCCGTAAGACACCTGGGTGAGCTTTACTCTTACCATCATAGCGACACGGCATACCGAGTAGGCAAGCTGATACCAGAACTTTCATCGCTGGTCCTCATCTTCAACCAGCTCACCCTTGGAACCGAGGATATATAGTCCTGCCATGCTGATCAGAAACAAACTGAACAATACCCCAATGATTATGGTCGGATCGTCCAAACGTAACAACATAAACGCCCCGGCCAAAACGATCGTTGTGATCAGGTAGTAGCGTAATATCTTAAGGCTTGTGGGATGGTTGGATTTTTCCGGCAGCATTTGTATAAACAAATGGCCGATAAAAAAGCTGAACTCTGCCAGCAGAATAAAAAGAAAGCTCAGCCAGTGGACCAGTTCCTTGTTTGGAATCAAAATGATAAAGCCTAAAAAACTCATCATGACGACGAAAAACGCCAACATAACGGTTGCAGTAGATTTGGTTTCCCGCTCCACGTAAAGCCTCCTTAAAAGTACTGAGTCTATTTTACCTTAAATAAGACCATAATAAAAAGCTGCAGCTTCGATTGCTGCAGCAGGTGATCGATTATTGCTCGTTTTCAAGCCAGCGTAGGGTCAAGTAGCACAACCCGTCGCTAAGCAGAAATTCATCATAGTGAAATCTACCCAGATCTTTGGGAGAAAACAGCTTGGACACTCCTCCGGTGATCAGCCAGGTACAGTCTTGCCCGACCTCTTTCTCGATCTGTTCAGCCAGCCCGATGATCCCGGCCAACGCTCCGTTGATGATACCTGACTGCATCGCCTCCATGGTGTCGTTGCCGATAATTTTATCCGGCTTGGCCAGTTTTATTTTCGGCAGGTGGGGAATCATCTGATGCAGACTCTTGGCCTGAAACGGGATACCGGGAATGATAAGGCCGCCCATAAAGGTCTCCGGATGATTGACCACTGTGAGCTTGGTAGCTGAACCGAGATCAGCGATAATCGTCGGTTGGTCATATTTTCCCAATGCACCGTAGGCAGTTGCGATCAGGTCTGAACCGATCTCCCTTGGCTCCTTGAGGTGGATCTTAAGATTCGGGACCATATTGTATTGTAATTGAAAGTGTTTCGCTCCCGGAAACAGGTCAGAGACCACCTCTCGTAATAGATTCCTTAGATAAGGCACCACACAGCTGGTCGTGACCGTGGTTATTTCAGGCATACCGAATTGATCGATCACATCCTGAAAAAAGTTTCGATAACGGGAATAGTTTTCTTCCTTGATGGTATCACGGCGATCATCATCGACCCTTCGACCCTTGTCATCATATAAAACAGTAACCAGATTGGAGTTGCCCAAGTCGACTGTCAGTATCATTCCCGGGTCTCTTTCTGCAGTACCATTTCCAATTGATGAAAGTCAATAATCCTGACCTGTCGAAACAGCTCACTCCCACCCCGGCGGAGGATGAGTGCAGGTATCGTAAAGATCAACAGCTGTGACGCTTCCGCCAGATGATCACCGATAAACTTTGACACCATGTTCACCTGATATTGGTCGGCCAGCGCCTGGACCCGTGGTTGATCGGCTGCACAAACACCACAGTCGTTCCCATAATAAAAAGTCAATTCTAACCTATTTGCCAATCGATTGCCTCCCCATAATTTTCCATTAGGAATTGGTTGGTCTGCGAGAAGTGAGAACAGCCGTTAAAGCCGCGCGAAGCACTCAGCGGGCTGGGATGTGTCGTTTTTAACACCAGATGATGTTCGGGATCGATCCTGGATGCTTTTTTGATGGCATTGTTGCCCCAAAGCAAAAATACCATCGGCTCAGGACGCTGATCGAGCGCTTCGATCACCCGATCGGTAAATTGTTCCCACCCCAAACGTTGGTGTGAATTGGGCTCTCCTTGACGAACTGTCAAGGTAGCATTCAATAAAAGCACACCTTGCCTTGCCCAAGCGGTCAGTTCCCCATGATCGGGAATGGTCAGTCCCAGGTCACGCTGTAATTCTTTATAAATATTTTGTAGTGACGGCGGTATCGGCACGCCTTTTTTTACACTGAAGCTCAGACCATGAGCCTGTCCCGGATTAAAATAAGGATCCTGACCCAAAATCACCACCTTGACATCCTCATAATCGGTGTATTTAAGTGCATTAAAAATATCATACATCGACGGATAGACTGTCTTTGTTTTGTATTCTTTGATCAACTCTTGTCTTAAATTCTGATAGTAATCTTTTTCAAACTCATCAGCCAGAAGTTCGGTCCAGCTGTTTCCCAAATCGACCATTCATCACCTCTCTAGGTCATTATAATCACATGCCCATCAAAAGGCAAAGACAGTTGCATCTATTTTGTTATTATGCCCCTGTCCGGGTATATCTTAAACATTATCGGAAAAAGAAAGGACGGGTTATGTCAATCTATGATTTTACTGTTCAAAATATACAGGGCGACCAGGTGTCGCTGAATGATTATCGAAACAAAGTCCTATTGATTGTCAATACAGCCACTCACTGTGGCTTTACACCTCAATATGAAGGCTTGCAGACACTGTATGAAAAATACAATCAACAGGGCTTTGAAATCCTGGATTTTCCTTCAAATCAGTTTTTGGAGCAGGCACCGGAGGACAATGAAGAGATCCAGAGTTTTTGTCAAATGAATTTCGGGACCGCATACGATCAGTTTGGCAAGATAGATGTCAACGGCGACCAAGCCCATCCCTTGTTCGCTTTCTTAAAGCAGGTCAGACCGAAAGAGATATCGAATGATGAGACATCGAAGTTCCTTGAAAAACTCAAAGGGATAGGCCAAGAGCGTCCCGGTGCAGATATCAAATGGAATTTTACCAAGTTTCTGGTCGACCGACAGGGCAATGTTGTGGAACGTTTC
>JAAZLX010000093.1 GCA_012799095.1 Tissierellia bacterium | reverse complement strand
AGTGCCCCGCATTACGCTCTAGCTCCCGGAATAATGATCACCCTGGCCGTCCTGGGCTTCAACCTGCTCGGTGATGGCATACGCGATTTAAAGGATGTAACATGAGTCTGCTAGAAGTTAAAGACTTGACCATCAGTTTTCCCGATAAAACCGGCAGTGAGATCGCAGTCAACGAGCTCAATTTTTCCATGGAAACGGGAGACATTCTCGGCATAGTTGGCGAGAGCGGTTCAGGAAAAAGTGTAACATCTCTGGCGATCATGGGTCTGACCAATCCAAACACCAAGATCGAAGCGGATAAGCTTGTGTTTGATGGTCATGATCTGCTGTCATTGAGTGAACGGGAGTTCATGAAAATACGCGGTCGTTTGATGTCGATGGTGTTTCAGGAACCGATGAGCTCACTTAATCCCCTGGTACCGGTCGGGCGACAGATCGAAGAAGTCCTGGAGACGCACTCGGATGAGACCGATCGAAAGCCAAAGGTGATCGCGATCATGAAAGAAGTCGGGTTGCCCCGGGCGGAAGAATTGTATCATCAGCTGCCGTATGAACTGTCCGGTGGTATGCTGCAGCGAATATTGATCGCCATGGCGATGATCATGCAACCCAAGCTGATGATCGCCGATGAGCCGACTACGGCTCTGGATGTAACAGTCCAGGCTCAGATCCTGCGACTGATGAAACGTCTCAATACTCAATACCAGACGGCTATCTTATTTGTATCTCATGATATAGCTGTGATTCGTGATATCTGCAAGCAGGTGATGGTACTGTACCTCGGTTATATCATGGAAGCCGGACCGGTTGAAGAGATCATCCGGCGTCCGAAAAATCCCTATACCTTAGGTTTACTCAAAAGCATTCCGCGGCCGCAATTAAAAGATCAGCCGCTGTATACGATTCCCGGTCGGGTCCCCACGTTAAATGAACGCCCGACAGGATGTCCTTTTCACACTCGTTGTTTTAAAGCACAGGATCGCTGTCGTCATGAGTTACCTCCCTTGGTTGAAACAGGTGATTTCAAGCTGCGTTGCTTTTATCCGGTCGGGGAGGATGAGCGATGAGTCTGTTACAAGTCAGCCAATTAAGCAAACAATACCGTCGCAACAAACGGTCTCCCTTTGAAAAGACGAGCTATTTTACCGCTGTTCAACCGGTCGATTTCCATATTGAAGCCGGTGAGACGTTCGGTCTGGTTGGTGAAAGCGGATCCGGCAAATCGACGATCGCCAACATGATCGCCGGGATCATCAAACCGACATCCGGTCAAATCTATCTCGATGGGGTCGAGATTCGAGAAAAAGCCACGTCGCGTGAAATCGAACGCGAGATCCAGATGGTGTTCCAGGATCCATATAACTCACTGAATCCGGTCAAACGGATCGGCTGGCAATTAGAAGAACCTTTAAAAGTCCACCGCATCGGCACCAAGGCTCAACGCAGACAAGAAGTGATCCAAATGCTTGAGATCGTCGGGATGGACGAAACATACTTAAAGCGCTATCCGCATGAACTATCTGGCGGCCAGCGGCAACGGGTGGTGATTTTGATTGCCTTGATCTTACGGCCAAAACTTGTCATCCT
>JAAZLX010000092.1 GCA_012799095.1 Tissierellia bacterium | reverse complement strand
CCGCCCTGGAAGGGATCATGTTAGGTGCAACAGCTTTTGGTGCTTATTACTACGGTCTCGGTTTCAGTCCTGAAATCGGTCGAACGATGGCATTTGCCACGATTGCAATTGCCCAATTGATCCATGCGATCAATATGCGCTCGATCAATTCAATATTCAGTAAAAATCTGTTTTCCAACAAAGCGTTTGTGGTGGCATTTCTGGTCAGTCTCGGGCTCCAAATCGTAGTGATAACCGTTCCTCAATTGGCCACCATATTCAAGGTTGTTCCACTGAGCTTCGACCACTGGATCGTGGTTGCCGGATTATCATTTATCCCGATAATCTTCACTGAAATACGCAAAATATTTATTAAAGGTTAACTTCGTCCCTCCTGTATCACGGGAGGGATGCTCTTTTCTATAAGGAGAGTGTATGAATCGTGAACTTCGTCTAATGATTATTACTCTGTTGATTGGTTATAATCTGTTCCCTCTCTTGTTATCGATCATACCCGGGTCAGGCGATTGGGGGTTTTTATTATCCATGGTCGGATTGTATTTTGTAAACGGTTTCCTGTCGTTTGCCTCAGGACTGGTCTACAGCTTGCGCCATGGGTGGCAAATCTGGTTACCGGCGCTTGTCGGTGTATTGTTTTTACCGACGATGCTGATTTTTTACAACAGTTCAGCCGTAGGCTATCTGGTAGGATACATGGTAGTAGCGATATTCGGTATGTTGTTGGGTTCGTTTGGCGGTCGTGGAATTGATGAATAGGAGTAGTGGTTTAAGAAATGTCCTCTGGTTCATCGCAGGGTGTTTTGTCTATCGAGATCAGTTGCACAACTACTAATTTCTATTCAAATGAGTGCTTCAGCATAAAAATGACCCCCGTTGTTGGATGTCAGGTCCAACTTATGGGGGTCATATTCATTATTCCGGATAGTGTTTGATCTATTCGGTCCGGAGTGCGATAACCGGATCTTTTTTTGCTGCCATACGAGCCGGTATCAAACCTGCTAAGATAGTCAATATCAAGCTTATAGCAATCAATCCGACAGCAGCTTGTGGCGGTAGGAATGCGATATCCTCAGCCCCGCTGAGGCGCTCGATCAAGTTATTGATCGGGAAGGTGAGAAGGACTGAAATCACGATCCCCAACACGCCGGATGCCAGACCGATCAGAGCTGTCTCGGCATTGAATACGCGAGAGATATCGCCTTTCGAAGCACCGATACTGCGCAGGATCCCGATTTCTTTTGTCCGCTCAAGAACTGAGATATACGTGATGATCCCGATCATGATCGATGATACGACCAGCGAGATGGAGACAAAACCGATCAACAGATAGGAAATGATCCCGATCATATCAGTGATCGATGTGGTCATGAGGCCGACGACGTCAGAGTAGGCGATGACTTCTTCTGTCAGCTCCTGTTGGTTTTTTTCCTCGTTATATTGATCGATCAAATCGATCACCAGTTCTCGCGAGTCAAAATCACTCAAATAAAGATTGATCGAGGAAGGCTCATCAGGTGAAGCAAATCCCAGTTGCTGCATGACAGTGTCATACGTATCAGCCCGCTCCGCCCGGTACCGTGTGATAAAGGCGGCCTTTTCCGGTTCCGGCATCATTTCCAGTTGCATTTTTTCTTCATCTGTCATTATTTCTAGCAGTTCTTCATCAGACAGTTCGGTCAGATCTACAAAACTCAATCCGGTCAACACATTGATATCGGGCCGTTCGGTCTGATCCTGAATGATCTCCGATCGGTTCAACTGAGCCATCATATGATCCGTCAATGATTTGGGATAGGCGATCGTCCCATTGATGGATGCCTGAGCTGCATCATCGATTGGACGGATGATACCGACGATCGTTACCTCTACTGCATCTTCCAGAATATCACCGGTCGATGTTTCATCCCGGGTCTCGATCCACTTATCGTCCGTTTCGACGTAAAAGTCTATCGGTTGCAACAAGCGATACTCTTTGCCGAGCACATCACTGAAAGTAAACCTTTCCGGATCAGACGATTCAATTTCTTCCCCGTCTTCAATTTTTTGTCGGATATCAGCCAGCTGTTTCGGATCTTTTAAGCCGATATCATATAGCGTCAGATCGCGGATCTGATTGTCCTGATCGACAACTAATATGACTTCATCATAGCTCTGCGGCCATGTTCCAGCCAACAGATCAAATTGTTGAGCTAACCGGTCAGGATTTTCAATCAATTCAGTCCAGGTATTGCTCATCATTCCGCTGGATCGCCGAACTTCATCAAAGGGCGAGCCAGTTGAGCTTGATTGACTTTGGCCTAATTCGATCCATCCTTCATCAGGATCTTCTGCAAATACTGACATATTTAAGTTGTAACCGTATTGGATCGCAGTCGTAAGCTCTGTTATTGCCTGACTATCCGGACTCTCAAGATAACGTTTAAAACTGGCAAGGTTGTTTTGATAGCGATTCAAATGACGCTGACGCAAAGTAGTGGCCGCTTCACCGGCCTGGTAAATAACTTCGTCATCTTCTTCTGCCATTTCGTCCTCATCCATTCGTCTGGGAAACTCACCTTGATTGGCTTCAAAATCGATCCCGCTAGATTGCAGGCTGATAGGATAAGAGGACAGGGTATCTTCCTGCATTCGATTGATGTAGTCCTGGGCTCCACTCGAGAGTGACAAAATCAAGGCGATGCCGATAATACCGATGCTTCCGGCAAAGGCCGTTAAAATGGTGCGCCCAAGTTTTGATTTCAGATTATTGAAACTCAGGGAAGCGGCCGTTAAAAAGCTCATACCGACCCGCTGTTTTCCCATCGGTTCTTTGGCAATATCAGCTTCAATAGCCGGATCGGTGTCATCGATCACTTGACCATCCTGAAGCTTAACGATCCGAGTGGCATATTTTTCTGCCAATACCGGATTATGTGTCACCATGATGACGAGACGATCGAGGGCGATCTCCTTGAGCAGATCCATGATCTGGATGCTGGTTTCGGAATCGATTGCACCGGTCGGTTCATCGGCCAGCAGAATGGTCGGGTTGTTGATCAGTGCCCGGGCTATTGCTACCCGTTGCATTTGACCACCTGAGAGCTGATTGGGGCGTTTGTGGATATGATCGATCAGACCGACTTTTTCCAAGACGGTTTTAGCTCGTTCCCGCCTTTCAGCCCGACTGATGCCGGCCAGCGTCAGTGCCAGTTCGACATTTGATAGAACAGTTTGATGGGGGATAAGATTATAACTTTGAAACACAAAACCGATTGCCCGGTTGCGATAAGCATCCCAATCGGGGTCACGATATTTTTTGGTCGATGTGCCTTCGATGACCAGATCACCGCTGTCATAACGATCCAAACCGCCAATAATATTGAGCATGGTGGTCTTCCCTGAACCGCTGGGGCCAAGGATCGCAACAAATTCATTTTTACGAAACTGGATGGAAACATTCT
>JAAZLX010000091.1 GCA_012799095.1 Tissierellia bacterium | reverse complement strand
CTTCATGACGTTCGTAAAGTCCGTCGCCGATCTGATGATAGATCACCAGACTGAAGTCCAACTGTTTGCTTGAAGCATCGTAGTCATTGATCCAATAGATTTCATCCCGATCGGTTTCAAAGTGAAAGATTTGATCGCCCAGGACCTGGGACAGTTTGTATTCGTTCGAAACATCGAACAGGATTTCCCCGCCCGGCTTTAACTTGTTTTTCCATTGCGACAGGAATCGTTTGAAATCATTTTTGGGCAAATAGTTCACTACATCAATAAACAGTCCGATCTTATCATAATTTCGTTCAATCGAAAAATCCTGATCGATCAGAAAAAAACGTAGTTTAGGTGACGATAGTTTTTGTCTGGCCAACATCAACATATCAGACGAAGCGTCGGCTGCATCGATTGAATTGACAAGTGGCAGTAATTTTTCGGTAACGTTGCCTGTACCGCACCCAAATTCAAACACATCTTGCCCGGTAAAATCAACCAGTTGCTGCCATTTCATCATGTATTCGGTGTAATCAAGCGTCATCAAGACATCATAATAATTGGCCAATTGAGAATAGATCATAAGCCGAGTCCTTTTTGGATCAGATAGGTTATACCAACAAACAAAAGCAGGATTGCCAGCGTTGGAATATGATCGATCAGTTGTTTTTTTTGATCAGCTGGTTTGAAGTATTGTTTGATCCCTAAACGCCAAAATAACCAACCGATGAAGGCTGCTGCAACAGCGGTAGAAGGAATCGTCGAGACTAACTCCCCCCAGGTGATATCCGACTCGTTTACCACGATCTCACTTGTCATTTGGATCTTTTGGGCCCCCAGCACTAACAGATTATATAAGGCATGACCGAACATGGCCGGTATGATCGATTGAAAGCGGATCGTCAATAGAGAAAACACGATCCCCAAGACCATCGGTGACAGGATATTCCATAAGTTGAAGTGCATCAGACCAAACATAAGCGAACTGAGCAATATGGCGCTTTTGGTCGACATGGATTGTTCATACGATGGCAGTAACACACCTCGACAATAGAACTCTTCAACTATTCCGGGAAGCAGAGAGAATGTCAATACCAATAGCAGGTTGCTGCTGGTCAGACCGGCAAGTTCATGTTGTGGTATATCGATCAGTCCGATAGCCCGGGTAAACAGCATAGAAAAGGCTGTTACAAAACTGGAAAGCAGTATGGTGGCCATGACGATTGGAATGACAACCAAAAAGCTCCACCATGGGGGTAGCTTCAATTTGGCATACTCGACGATGTTTTTTCGCTGTCGGACTAAAATGAGCAAACCGAAAACAAGAAAGATGGCTTGACTCAAATAGACCTGAACAAAGATCGATTCGACAAAAAAGCCCTGGATCATCGAGTTAAGTAGATGAACGAACATCGTTACGAGTACAAACCACTGTATTCTTCGAAATTGCATGTATCCTCCGGTATTGTTTGTTAGGTTGGATTAATTGTTATATAATAGACACAAGGAGAGTCTATGAAGATTGCGATTATTGGGGTGCTCGATGACCTCGCACAAAAGTTTTTACACAGTTATGAAGAGCAGGCTACAACCGAGCATGATTTTGTCTTGATCGATTTTGTTCAGCCGGCACCACTGATTGAATTGGGTGGTGTGGAATTCCCTGTGGTCCATTATACCCATGAATTGCTTGATAATGATATCGACTTGGCAATTTGCTTTGGTACACCGGAGCGGAAGGAGATTGTGCTGAAGCTGGAAGATAAAGGGATCCGCACGATCGATCTGACAGGCTCGTTCATTAATGAACCGACTGTTCCTCTGGTGTTGTTTGATCATGCTCATACCGCGAGTCAATTGCTCTTGGCTGCACCATCACTTCATTTACATGTATTCGGACCAATACTGCGCAAACTTCATCAGCGGTTTGCTTTACGCCGTGTGGCAATCACGATATTCCCACCATGTGATGATGAACCACGCTTCCTGCCTGATAAGATGACTGAGGATGAAATGAGTCTGATCAATGAAACGATTCGATTGATCGACAATAATCAGGTTCACTATACTGCTTCCATTCGTCCATTGATCAAGCAAACCCAGACAAAATATCATCTCAACATCGAATTTATCAAACCGTTCAATATGGACAGTGTTCGCGATGTATTAAACGTGGTCCCAACTGTCGTCCTGAAGGATTCATTTAGCCGGGAGACAGATATTGAAAATTCGATCATTGTCAACCGGGTACGTCGGGATTTCAGTGCTGACAGTGCGGTTCATCTCTACCTAAGCGCAGAAAAACCCGAACAACGGGTTTTTGAAAACATTCGACAATTAATTGAAGAATTCACTCAATAAAAAAGCCCATTGTCTGAAAGGACAATGGGTTATTCTTCGTCTTCCTGCAAAAAGATAAAGATATGATCCACATTGCGATAGTAATCACCGTAGTTTAAACCGTACCCGACAATAAACAGGTCGTCAATGGTAAAGCCTACATAATCACATTCGAATTCGACTTTGCGCCGCGAAGGTTTGTCTAACAAAGCACACGTCTTAAGGCTGTTCGGATTTCTGGATTTGATCAATTCATAGACTGATTTCATAGTCAAACCGGAATCAATTATATCATCGACGATCAACACATCAAAATTTGTCAGATCCCGTTCCAGATCCTGCACGATCTCCACTCGTCCGGTGGAATGCTCCGCATCATGGTAACTTGAAGTAGTCATAAATTCAATGACTATTTTTTTATCTATTGCTCTCATCAAATCGGCCACAAAGACAAAACTTCCCTTTAACAAACCGATAACAAGTAAGTTTTTATTTTCATAGTCCTGAGCTATCTGTTTTCCGAGCTCAGAAACTTTGGTTGCAATTTGATTACTCGAAAAAAGAATTTGACGTTCCCGCATACATCCCTCCTACTCTATTGGCTTATTCTAACATACCGGGACGTCACTTTCTACCTCCGACGTTCAGTTCTTTTGTTGATACAATCGGATTATGCTGGTATGAGATAACTCAAAGACATAGCCGATATCTCGATAACTTAAATCTGTTTCCTTTCGAAACTTCTCGATCAGTTCTACTCGCTCTGTATGATGATCACCATTAAGAAACTCCATTCGACTCAGTCCGATCTCATCAAGAAAATCTTCCATGAATTCATACGCCCGTTGTCTCCGTTTGGTCATTTTGTCGAGTTCGAAGATTTCCCTGCGGGCAAATTCGATGTAATAATCCGATTGTGGTTCATAGACCATTTCTTCAAAAAATAATTCTTTGCTTTTCATTTGATCCGTATGTAACGTTGCTAACACCGGTCCGATATCGACCAGTTCACTTTTTATATAGCGCGAATAATCGCGATATTCCACAGCTGAGTTTCGCCCTCTGTTGTGAATAAACCGGAGTAGATCGAATAATTCCTGACGGGGATTTATTTCGATCATTTTATATTTTATCCGGACTTCTGATGATCGCCTATTCTGATAATAATAAGTATAGGCATCACATACGCCGCTCAAAAAATCCCGGGCTTTATTATTGTGGTCTCTCAGAGCCAAATGGAGTCGATCATCCGTAAAACTATAACCATAATTTTTTGTTCCGGTCCGTTGTTTGTATATTCTGATATAATCCTTCATTCGACTTTCATCTTCAGTCTTGCGAAACAGTCCGATCGGTTGAATACATCCAATAACGATATGATAGATTTTTGCCATGTTTCCTCCTTGGTTTCCACTTTATCTCAGTTGTGAATTCAGGTGACCATTCCCGGTTCAAATTCCAGCTTGGAATCCGGGAATACCAGTGTACCGAAAAATATTGGTAAAATAGTCAAAACAGCAAAATTAACGCTCAAATCGTTAAAATTGACATAATATCAGTTAACATGGCTTGGTTAATTTACTTATTCAACCAGAACTTTTTTGATGTCTTTTTAGCACTTTTTTATAGATTCTGTCCATTTGTGACATATTTGTGGTTTCAATTACCAATTTATGGTAGCCTGAAAACAAATAGTTTTAAGGAGGACTCAATGGATCCAAAAGTTAAACCGACAACTACACACACAACCGAAATCGACCACGACTATACGTTCACCGCAGTTCCTCATTCTGCCCGAAAAGGTTTCTGGCCCATGTTCTTTATTATGTTGGGCTTCACCTTCTTCTCAGCCAGTATGAGCGTTGGGGCCAAGATGGCCAATGGTCTCAATTTTCCCCAGTTTCTTACCGCGATCGTAATTGGTGGTATTATTTTAGGTGCTTATACCGGCGTGCTGGGCTATATCGGATCGCAGACCGGCCTCAGTCTTGACTTGTTGGCCCAGCGTTCCTTTGGAAAGACCGGTTCCTATCTGCCATCTGCTTTGATCAGTTTTACTCAGGTAGGTTGGTTTGGTGTCGGAGTTGCCATGTTTGCTGTTCCGGCGGCAGACTTATTAAACATTAATCCATGGATTCTTATTATCATTGCTGGTGCATTGATGACATCTTCTGCCTATTTCGGCATCAAAGGGCTTCAAATCGTATCATATATATCAGTCCCGCTGATTGCTGTTCTAGGAATTTACTCGATGGTGACAGCGACCTCTCAAGGCGGCGGTCTGATGGCCATTTTTGATCAATCAGTCGGTGGTATGACCGTGGCTACAGGGGTCGGTATGGTCATTGGATCATTCGTTTCGGGTGGTACAGCAACTCCTAACTTTGTCAGGTTTGCTAAAAGCAGCTGGAGTGCTGTCGTTACAACTGTTATTGCTTTTTTCCTGGGTAATACCCTGATGTTCATGTTTGGTGCTGTCGGTGGAGCTTTCACCGGCCAGGAAGACATCTTCTATGTCATGATCGCTCAAGGTTTGACTCTGTTCGCACTATTAGTCTTAGGTGCTAATATCTGGACCACAAATGACAATGCACTGTATACTTCGAGTCTGGGGATTTCCAATATCACCAAGCTTCCCCACCGGCCTGTTGTTATAATTGCCGGTTTTATTGGGACTATTACAGCCCTTTGGCTTTACAATAACTTCGTCGGTTGGCTGTCATTCCTCAATGCCACATTGCCGCCGATCGGAGCGATCATCACTCTCGACTTTTTCTTGAATCGATCAAAATATGACAACGAGGAAGGTGTCGATCGCCATGTCAATTGGTTTGCCATCCTGGGTGTCATTGCCGGTGCTTTAGTCGGTAATTACCTCAACTGGGGTGTCGCAGCTATCAATGCTATGATTGCATCTGTCATCGTATATTATGTAGGAAATCGTTTAGCTAAATGAGTCAATCCGGGAGGAAACAATGCTGATAAAAAATATAACGCTGGAGAATAGTCCGGATCCGGTTGATATTTATATCAACAACGGAAAGTTTGAAAAGATCGGACCCAATCTTGTCGTCGAAGATAGCGAGGTGATTGACGGGACTGACTGCCTGGCTCTTCCTCAATTCATCGATTCACACGTCCATCTGGACAGTGCCCTGACCGCCGGCCAACCACGCTGGAATCTGACAGGAACCTTGTTTGAGGGGATTCAGTGCTGGTCGGAGTATAAACCGACGCTGACCAAAGAAAACCTCAAGGAACGAGTGGTTGAAACACTCCGAAGGATGGCTAAAAATGGTATCGGCCATGTCCGGACACATGTTGATGTGACTGATCCGACATTGATTGCCACCGAAGGTCTGCTTGAAGTTCGTGAGGAAGTCAAAGACTGGATCGATCTCCAAATCGTTGCGTTTCCTCAGGAAGGAATACTCAGTTTTCCCAACGGCAAGCAGTTGATGGAAAATGCCGCTAAAATGGGCGTTGATGCCATCGGTGCTATCCCCCACTTTGAATTCACCCGTGAGTACGCCGTCGAGAGTCTGAACTTTGCTGTCGCTCTGGCGGAAAAGTATGATCTGCTGGTCGATGTCCACTGTGATGAGATCGACGATGAGCAATCCCGCGGTCTCGAAGTATTGGCAGCCCGAGCATTGGAAAGCGGGCTGAAAGACCGGGTCACCGCCTCACATACCACCGCGATGCATTCATATAACAACGCCTATGTATCAAAGCTGTTCCGTTTGCTTCGGATGAGCAAGATTAATTTTGTTGCCAATCCGCTGATCAATATTCATCTTCAGGGTCGGTTCGACAGCTATCCGAAAAGACGTGGGATGACCCGGGTCAAAGAACTGGTGGCCGCCGGCATGAATGTCAGCTTTGGTCATGATGATATCTTCGATCCCTGGTATCCACTGGGTGATGGCAATATGCGAGATGCAGTCCACATGGGACTTCACGTCGGCCAGATGATGGGATATGAAGAGATCCTCAACTCCTATCATTTTGTGACTTACAATGCCGCCAAGACCCTTCATTTGGGAGAAAGCTATGGTATTAAAGAAGGAAACGATGCCAGCTTTATCGTTCTGAATGCCAAGAACTTCTATGATGCGCTCAATTTAAAATCAGAAGTGTTGTATAACTTCACCCGTGGCAATCTGATCGCTCAGACCAAGCCAGCGGTAAAAGAAGTTTTCTTCTAAGTCGAAAAGCCGGTTACACCGGCTTTTTTCTTGTCGATCGAAGCCATTGGAGAATCACTAGCCATTTGCTTTCAATCGATTTCTGAAAAAATATGGTATGATATTAAGGTGAAGGAGGTGCCTTATGAGTGTTGATGAAAACCAGGTTGAAGGCCGTCTCAGCCTTTTATATGCCATCAGTTTATTTGGTCAATCAGCTGCCATCAGCCGGCTCAAGCACTTGTTTCAGACCGGGCTGGACTTCGATGACAGTAAGTGGCAAACCATGTTAGATGATATTGTCGATTCGGATCTGGTCAAACGACTAAACGATGAGCTGATATTGAGCGATAACGGGATGGTCGTCTTAAGTTTCTTTCAGGACCGGATCGATCCGGAGACTATCAGTAAATTGGATTCGATCACCGCTCAAAATGATGTCTTGACTAATTATGAGTGGCAATCATGGTACGATGCCCGTCACCATATGCTGCAGATAATGCAGTTAAAGGATCATCAGCGAATTTTGGGGATCCAGCTCTATCTGTCACCGGAAGAGTATCCTGATTTCGACGAGCTGTCTTTCTCCAACAATGAAGATTTCATTGATGCTTTAAAAACCTTGATTCAAACACAGAAGGAAACCTAAGCGGTTTCCTTCATTTTTTTCTTTGAGTCCACAGGGATGAGAGCGATCGCATCTTTTGGACATTTTTCATAACAGATTTTACAGCCGATACACTCAGCTTGATTGACCTTATGCACCTGTTTCAGTTCACCTGAAATACATTCGGTCGGACAATTTTTAGCACAGATGGTGCAGCCGATGCACTTTTCATCAATCACTTCTGCCACCACCTTCATCTCGGGATTGGCAGTGATCGCATTGGTCGGACAGACTTCAAAACACTCCATGCAGTCCGTACATTTATCATAGTCGATCGATGCAATATTATTGACGACATGGATGGCATCAAAGCGACAGGCTTTTTCGCACATCCTGCAGGCAATACAGGCGACTGAACAGTTACGTTTGACATGAGCACCGATTTCATTGTTCATGCAATCGACTACCGTGTTTTGAATGGCAGGGATCATCTTGATGATCTGTTTGGGACAGGCTTTGACACAAGCCTGACAGCCGGTGCATTTTTCCGGAATTATTTTGGCTACTCCGTCGACCAGCTCGATGGCACCGAACCGACAGACGTCCATACAATCTCCGCAGCCCAGACAGCCGTTTTTACAGGCTTTCGGGCCACCACTGACGAGATTCATGGCCCGGCAACTTAAGATGCCTTGATAGTCAAACTCATCGACCGCATGGATCCCACCATTACAATGGACCCGTGCCACCATCCGCTCTCCGGCATCGACGGCATCGACTCCCATGATAGCAGCTACCTTTTCTGCCACCGCAGGTCCTCCGACGGTGCATTTATTGACAGCTTCGCCTTTGGCGACAGCGATGGCATAGTTCATACAGCCAGGATAACCACAGCCCCCGCAGTTGGCCGCCGGTAACACAGCGTTGATTTCATCTGCCCGGGGGTCACTTTTTACTTCAAACTTTTGCGAAGCAAAGGCCAGCAAACCACCAAAAGCGACGCCTAAACCACCCATGCTGACAATCGGCATCAAGAGCTCTTTGAATTCAATCATACTTCCTCCTATACCATGCCGGTGAAGCCTAAAAAGGCAAATGACAGCAGACTGGCGATAATCAGAGCGATCGGGAATCCCTGAAATGCTTTCGGTACATCATTTGCTTCCAGCTTTTCGCGGATGGAGGCAAATAATACGATAGCCAGGGTGAAGCCAACCGCAACCGCCGCCGAGTGGACGATCGTTTTTAACAGTCCAAAGTTGTATTGATCATTCAACAATGCTACCCCTAGGACAGCACAGTTGGTTGTGATCAGCGGTAGAAAAATTCCTAGTGCACTGTAAAGTGATGGCAACATTTTCTTAAGAACCACCTCGACAAACTGGACCAAAGCGGCAATGATCAGAATGTACATAACAATCTGTAAGTATTCCATATGGAAACGGACAAGTAGATATTTGTTGGCAAACCAGGTGAATATCCCGGCCATCGTCATGACAAAGACGACTGCCATTCCCATTCCGGCGGCTGTCTCGACCTTTTTGCTCATCCCCAGGAAGGGACAAATTCCAAGAAAACGTGACAGAACAAAGTTATTTACCAAAATGGCGCTGACAATGATCGTTAGCAGACCAGCGTTTTCCATTTAGGCCTCCTCTTTCCGATTGCTGATGGCATTTTTGACTGCCAGAACCAAAGCCAAGACCAGAAACGCCCCCGGCGGTAAAATCATAGAGATAGTCTGGGGTATCGGCAATTGAAACAAAACGGTTCCGCCAAAAGCAATTGCACCAGTTCCCAGGATCTCACGAATAGCACTGATGATCATCAATGCTATGGTAAATCCGAGTCCCATGCCGATCCCGTCAAGTAATGAATCGATCGGACCGTGGCTGAAGGCAAATGCTTCCGCCCGGGCCAGGATCAGACAGTTGACCACGATCAGCGGGATAAAGATACCGAGTGATTTATGTAGTGATGGCACATATGCTTCAATGACCAGCCCAACGATCGTTACGAAAGTTGCTATAATTACGACAAAGATCGGGATACGGATCCGCTCCGGTGTAAAACTTCGCGATAAGGATACCAGGAGATTGGATAATGCCAAAACGACAACTACTGCCAGTCCCATCCCAATTCCATTTTCCAGTGTAGTCGTGATAGCCAGAACGGGGCACATCCCGACCAATTGAACCAGTGTCGGGTTGTCTTTGATCAGACCTCTTGTCAATATACTGAGTCTCATTGGCCCACCTCCTCAATTACGACTTTCACTGCATTGACTGCATCAACCACAGCCCGTGATGTAACGGTGGCTCCGGTGATCGCCTGGATTTCGTTGTTTCCTGGCTCTCCTTTGTTGACGCCAATGCCACTTACAATGTCTTTTCCGGGAAACTGGTCATAGAATTCCGGTTTGTTGGCGTTATCGCCCAGACCGGGTGTTTCGGCATGATTGCCCAAACGGATACCGGTCAATGTTCCGGATCCATCTATCCCGACCATCACTTCCATCGGACCACCAAAGCCATTGGTATTGCTTTTGACAACATATCCCAAGACTTGTCCGGCTTTTTCAGCCTGGACGATATCAATGATACCGGGGTTTTTGGCTTGGATCTTTTCCAAAATGGATTCATCTACTGCGATGAATTGTTCAGCTTCCGGTGCGACCATCTGCTGATTTTGCTGATCGGCCAGAGCACGTGATTGTGTGATCGGTTCAAGTGTCACCTGGTAGGTCAATCCCAATAGGAGTGCACTTACAATACCAAATCCGAGTAATATCGAACCCAGCCTTATAATATCTTTCACTTGGCACCTCCAAAGATTTTGGGCGCGGTGAATTTTTCAATCGCCGGTGTAAAGGCGTTCATCAACAATATGGCAAACATGACACCTTCAGGATAGGCTCCAAACCGTCTGATCAATACCGTCAGCAAGCCTGCCCCTAGAGCGAATACGATCCGTCCATTGAAATGGATCGGACTGGTAGCATAGTCAGTCGCCATAAAGAATCCACCGAGAAATACACCACCCGATAAAATAGCCAACAGAGCCACCTGGGCATCAAAGCCATAAAGCAAGAATGTTCCAACAAAGACTGTCCCAATAAATAATACTGGGATCTCCCAAGTGATGACTTTACGAAACAACAGGTAAAGTCCGCCGATCAGTAGAGCGGCAGCACTGCTCTCACCGATCGAACCACTGACGGTCCCCAGAAAACTGTCAAACATCGAAGGCATTTCAGACATCTGACCTTCTTTGAGCAGGGCCAGCGGTGTGGCACTACTGAGAGCATCGGTTGCCGGGTCAAAGTATTGACCCATTAATTTCGGGTAACTGACGGCCAGAAATACCCGGGCAGCCAATGCCGGGTTCATGAAGTTCTCACCCAGTCCCCCAAATACCTGTTTTACTATAAAAATGGCGAAAATCGATCCAAGCGCACCCATCCAGAGAGGGGCACCGGCCGGCAGGTTGAGTGCTAATAATAGCCCTGTCACAACGGCTGACAGATCATTGATTGTGATCGTTTGTTTTCGTAGCTTCTGACATACTGCCTCGGTCGCTACTGCCGCTAGGACAGTGACAACGATCAACAGCAGTGCTCTTAGACCATATAAATAGACCGCCAGGGCGGTTGCCGGCAGTAACGCCAAAAGGACATCGCCCATCAGACGGGTCACCGAATCAACATCTCTGATGTGCGGTGATGAAGTTACTTTGAATCGTTCCATTGTTCTTTCCATTGCTACACCTAGACCTTTCGCCTGTTTTCCATGACATGGCGTTTGGCCACGCGAATTGAGTGAACCAGCGGTCGGTTGGCGGGACAGATGAAGGAACATGAACCGCATTCGATACAATCGACCGGATGATATTTTTCAGCTAGATCCATCCGGTCTCTCAGACTGTATTGACTGATATAAACCGGTTGGAGTCCCATTGGACAAGCAGTAACGCACCGACCACATTTGATGCAGGCCGTTGTTTCACCGATTTTGGCGTCTGCCAGATTCAATATCAACAGTCCACCAGTGGTCTTAGTAGACGGGAATGATGCCGATGCCACGGCATTGCCCATCATTGGACCGCCCATGATCAATTTAGCACTGTCTGCTGTCAATCCATCACACTCATCGATCAGATGTTGCAGTGGTGTCCCGACCTTGATCAGCAGGTTTTTCGGTGTAGTTATTCCGGAGCCGGTCACCGTGCAGACTCGTTCTGTGACTGGTTGACCCATTACGACATAATCAGCTACTGCTTTTGTGGTTGCAACATTTGCCACCACGACTCCAATGTCAGCCGGGAGGCCTCCGGAAGGTACTTCACGCTTGGTGCAGGCATATATCAATTGTTTTTCTCCACCTTGGGGATATTTTGCCGCCAGTGGAACAACTTCGATCGAATCATAAGGTGCGGCTGCATTTTTCATGACTTCGATTGCATCCGGCTTGTTGACTTCGATCCCGATGTAGGCTTTTTTGACTGATACCGTCTTCATCATAAAGAGCAGACCTTGTATGATCTGATCAGATTCTTCCAACATGAGACGGTGGTCACAGGTCAAATAGGGTTCACACTCTGTTCCATTGACTATGAATGTGTCGATCGGTTTGTTCTCCGGCGGGGATAATTTAACATGCAAAGGAAAGCCCGCACCGCCCATTCCGACGATTCCGGCTTCCATGATCAGATTTTTGATATCACTGCCGCTGAGTTGGTCGATGCCTGAACGAGGTTTGACCGATTCATGCCAGGTTTCTTCAAAGTCATTATCTATTTGAATGACTGTGGTATCAAGACCCATGATTTTCATGGTATGTATCTTTTTGACAGTACCAGAAACACTGCTGTGAATATTGGCCGAAACAAAGCCACCGGCCTCTCCGATAAGTTGTCCCTTCTTGACCGAATCTTTTGGTGCAACTACCGGTTTGGCCGGTGCACCGATATGCTGTCGCATTGAGATAAAAACGGACGCCGGGGGACTGCAGACTACCGTTTCTTTCGCCTCGGTCAAGCCCTTTGAATGCGGTACATGAACCCCGCCCTTGAAGGACTTTACTTCCATGTGATTTCCTCCTCTAGCCGACTGGTCGACTATATGTACAAGATATCTATAATAGCATCCCGTCAATTATATCATGATTCACAAACTTTGTTTATCTAAGATTAAGGACAAACGATGCTTCGTTTGAAAGTCACCCTAAGAAAGATTATAACTCTTTTTAGACCATTAATACAAATCACTTGATTTTAAAGGTAACGAGAATAAAAAACCAAAGTTTCCGGTTGAAAAGAGAAGATAAGATTTGCGTAAGTGGAAACTAACGGACTCAAACTCTTAAGCTGTTGTATGTGATTTGAGGTTATTGGTATTTTCAAAAAATAACGAAATAGTGAGTAAATGATATTCAAACTTACACTTTATTCCAGTAGATCAACCTCAGGAGAATTCCCATAGTGAGGCATCCAAAATTGCAAATCTCGAAAAATCCATTCTTAGATAAAGAGTACTTTCTCCTGAGAAAACTGAAACTCCATTCGCCAATCGCCGCTTGAAAAAGTGAAGAAATGCTTGAGCCGTATGAGTGGGAAACTCTCATGTACGGTTCTTAGACGAGGGGAAGGGAGCAATCCCTTTTCCTTAGTCGATTATACAGCGGCCGAGGTGCAAGAGCAGATAGCCGCTTACGGCTGGCTGCAGAGCTTCTCCGCAGTCGGAAAACCGGGCGACAACGCGTGGAGCGAGAGCTTCTTTTCTATTCTTTAAAAAGAGATCATCCACTGGCATTTCTATCCGACCCGGGAGGCTGCGCGACAAGCCATATTTGAATATATTGAGGTCTTTTACAACAGACGCCGGCTTCAAAAACGACGGGGCTATCTTAGCCCCATTCAGTTCCTGAATACCTGGAACAAACGGAATTTACCATGTGGTGCTTAACTTATTCTCCGAAAAATCGTTGACTTCTCACCCACTTCGCCGTGCAGACCGCACTCTTATTTATACAAACGGAAAGCTGGCTGTAATCCACCAATATGTCTACCTGTTGCCGGATCGACCCCATGGTCTGATACTACCTCTATGTCGTGATCTGATGCCAGCAACTCCGTTAATACAATTTCATCAACCCTCGAAAGAAATGATTCTTTTTCAACCCGATTCATCCTATGTGCCGCTTCATCGCAACCACCAATGTGCAATATGACAAGATGGTATTCCTTTGTAAGTTTCAATGCCGTTTGAGCTTTTGCGTTAAGGTTTGTATTCGTATCTCCTGTCATTCCCTCAAGCGATACATGATGCATATTCAAGGCAATTGCAATGCCTTGAATTACGTTTGTACCGCTGACAACTGCCGCCTTTTCATGAAAGTGCGGCAAGGGCTTCTTCACAGAAGCCATCCAAGGAATAATTGCACGTGAGGAATCGATATTGCCAAGAATATCAAGAGCATCGAGTAACTCAGGAATGTTAGGACATGGTAGCTCATGTATGTTTTTACCGATCATGTCAAACGGCATAGGTGTCATTATAGAATCGACATATGATGCGTACCCCGGAATTATCAATAGGCTTTTATATCCCCCCAGTGAAAAGTATCGTAGTTGACTCAACACAGGAATATTATCGGAGCATTACAGAAGCCGACGCATATTCCATCTCTGTTTAGCTCTACCAAGCTTCCCCGAAAAATTAAGTCTTCCGGGTTAGTTTGTATCCCTGCGCCAAGTGCTTCGATCCATCCGCGTATATTTTTCGGTAGTGAGGTTATGCCGAGAAGTGTTAAAACACATGGCAGTGTCTCGGCTTCAAATCCATTCGGGACCGTCTTAGCATATTCGCGTATAGGAAAAGATGACAAAGCCGGATATTTTCCTACATCGAACGCCGGATCATTCATGCCATCAATTATGCAAAGTATCTTAGACATTTTTATTGGCCCCGGCAATTCGTAGCAGCGCATTACAAATTGCGGCGGCAACATTGCTGCCACCTTTGCGCCCACGCGCAGTAATATAGGGTATGCCTGAACGAGTAAGGGCCTCTTTTGATTCAACCACATTGACAAACCCTACCGGGACTCCAATAACAAGTTCAGGTGAAAGCTTTCCGGCTTCTTTCAACTCGCATATTCGCATTAGAGCTGTCGGCGCATTTCCAATGGCGAAGATAAGTGGCTTGTCCTGCATTGCCGCTTTATCTACAGCCGCTTTAGCTCGGGTCGTGCCGGCCTGCTTTGCCATTTCCGCAACATCCTCGTCTTGCATAAAGCATAAAGCATCACCCCCGAAAGCGGAAAGCCGCGTCTTGTCAACCCCGGCTTTAACCATATTTGTGTCGCTAATAATTGAGACACCCTTGCGCAGAGCCGCTGTTGCGAGCTCGATAACGCTCTCAGAGAAAGCAAGCGTGTCTAGGTATTCAAAGTCAGCGGTAGTATGGATGACTCGTAGAATTACAGGCGCGAGAACCGGATCAAGAGGGTGTAGCAGCTCGCTTCGAATAATCTCAAAGCTGCGCTTTTCGATTTCATCCGGCTTAATATACTCCATCATTAGAATTCGACTCCTTCCCGTGCGGCAATGCCCCTATCATACGGATGCTTGCGCTTAACAAATTCAGTGATGTAATCCGCAGACTCTATAAAGCTATTAGGAGCGTTCCTGCCGGTCAATACCAGTTCCAAGCCGGATGGCTTGTTTATAATCAGTGTATCGGCAAATTCGACATCCAGCGCGCCGCAGTTATATGCTGAGCAGATTTCATCCAGAACCAGCAAATCACAAAGCCCCTCATTAGCCAAGCGGGACGCTTCTATCAGGTTTTTATTGTTTTGTTGGTTTATTTCCGCTCTTTCTTGCTTATTTTCATATTTATAAAATCCAAAATCTCTCGTATTACGCATGACGGTAACACCAGGCAAGTGGTTCAACGAGTTTATTTCCCCGGTTTCGCGACCTTTGAGAAACTGGACAAGAACGACGCGCATACCCCGCCCGTGCGCACGAAGAAGCAATCCGAGCGCCGCCGTCGTTTTTCCTTTACCTTCTCCGGTGTAAAGGTGAATCAATCCCTGCTTCATACCTTACCCTCCAATACATTGTAAATGAACGGAAGATTCAAATGCGTTCTTATAGCAGCAGCTAAGATATCATATTGCGCTTCCCGATAGGACACACTGTCCATCTCTCCGTTGTTTACGGGTTTTTTCATGGTGCCGCGAATTAGGCTATCCTCCTCGTCAATGTTAACCGACAGATATGGCAACACCCCCACGACAGGCTTGCCGCTTCGCTCCTCCAACATGGCAATGCCGGGGCGGAAGATTTCTATATCGCCACGAAACTTGTTTACAATGGTTCCGCGAACTCGATCACGTTCATCATCATCTAGCAGTATAAGTGTTCCGACGAGCTGGGCGAATACCCCTCCACAGTCGATATCACCGACCAACAACACCGGCGCATCAACCATCTTTGCAAGTCCCATATTGACGAAGTCGTCCCCTTTTAAGTTAATCTCTGCCGGACTTCCTGCACCCTCGATTACGATGATGTCATGCCTGGATGATAGGGATTCAAAAGCCGCCATAACATATGGAATCAGTGTTTTTTTATACTGAAAATATTCTGCGGCGCGCATATGACCGCGGGATTCGCCGTTCACAATGACCTCCGAACCCATATCGGTCACAGGCTTTAGCAAAACAGGATTCATCTGCACAGTTGGAGCGATACCTGCCGCCTCCGCTTGGACGACTTGAGCATTGCTCATCTCAAACCCTTCGTCCGTGACAAAAAAGTTGCGTGACATATTCTGCGATTTAAATGGTGCAACACTGTAGCCATCCTGTTTAAACACGCGGCATAACCCTGTCGTGAGCAGACTCTTTCCAGCGGAGGACATGGTGCCTTGAATCATAATTGTTTTAGCCATTTATAATCTCCTTTACTGCCTCGACCAAACGGATATTATCAAGCCGAGTCTTCACGCCGATGCGGTAATAAAATTTGTCTAACCCCTTGAAGTTCTCACATTTCCGGATCAGAATCCCTTTTTGCAGAAGCGACTCATACAGCGGCTTGGCATACCGTAAGAGAAGAAAATTTGCGTCGCTTGGGAATACCGTTATTCCCAAGCTGCTTAGTTTTTCAGATAACAAGCGCCTTTCTTCCGTGATATGGCGTCGTGTACGATCTTGCCAATCTGAAAGTGACAGTGCCGCGACACCGGCGATCTGCGCAGGGACAGAAACACTCCAGCATTGGGCGGCGGCGTTGGTCTTGTTTATCACATTCGCATCGGAGCAAAGAAGGTACCCTAGCCGCAGCCCTGCCATGGAGTACATTTTGGTGAAGGCTTTCAGCACAACCAGTCCCGGCATATCGCGAAGATTCCGTTTTGCGGATTCACCATCCGTAAAGTCCAAAAAACATTCGTCAATAACGGTCAGCGTTTTATTTTCCTGCGCCCGGTTTAGGATTCGCTCCATCAAATCCAATGGAATTAAGCTGCCTGTGGGGTTGTTTGGGTGACAAAGAAAGATCATATCAATGCCAGGGGTAAGCTGCATTAAGATTTTCTCGGTCAGTGCAAACTGGTTTGCTTCAGCCAAAATATGATACTCTACCTGACAACCCACTTGCTGAAGCGCCCGCTCGTACTCCGAGAATGTTGGGGCGCAGACGAGCGCCTTTTGGGGTTTCATCGCGTAACACAGACGATAAATTAAATCCGCCGCGCCGTTGCCGCAGAGAATCCAATCTGCCGGCACACTCTCGAAAGCGGCGATGGCACCCCTTAACTCGCGGCAATGCGGGTCAGGATAACGTGCAAACTCCTCTACGCGGGATTGGAGGGCACAGCGAACCTCCTCCGGCAAACCCAGCGGGTTTGTGTTCACCGAAAAATCCAGCGTTACGCCGGGGTTTCCATATATATCGCCGCCATGATCATAAGCTTGCAAATAGTATCACTCCCATCGCCATTAATCGAAATAACAAAGCCAGAACCAACGTCAGAACGGATGACATGTACATCAGCCGGTTGGCGCATATGATATCGTCAGCTAAAATTGACCGAGTATCATCCCCGATATAGGGCTTCTCGCGTATTTGTCCGAAATATGAGATCGGCCCCGCCAAGCGAACACCCAGCGCACCCGCGCACGCCGCCTCTGTTTGCGCAGAATTGGGGCTGGCGTGCTTACGTCTATCTCTCCGCCAAATGCGGAAGGCGTTTTTACCGTCGTATTGCATCAGGAATGCAGCGGCAATCATCAACTGCGCACAAAGGCGGGATGGTATATAGTTTAGAGCATCGTCTATTTTCGCAGCAGCGCGTCCAAAAAGGAGATACTTATCATTCTTGTACCCGACCATCGAATCCATTGTGTTGACAGCCTTATACAAACACCCCAGCGGAGCACCGCCCAGCATGATATAAAAGAGGGGAGCCGCCACACCGTCCGAGGTGTTTTCCGCTATGGTTTCCACTGCCGCACGGACGATGCCGTCTTTGTCCAGCACCGAAGTATCCCGCCCGACAATCATGGACACATCTTTTCTAGCACCCTCGGTGTCGTTTTTCATCAAGCTATGGTAAACTTTCATACTCTCGATCTTGAGCGACTTGGCCGCCAAAAACTGCCAGCACAAAAAACTCTCAATAACATAACCTATCGGCGGAACAAACCGATAGCACAGAAACAATACGGCAAACGGAATGCCCGCGCAAAGAATAATCGTGAAGCAAACCAGTAAAATGCCACCTGAAATTGTATGGCGTAACCGCTTGTCCAGCGTGTTGATCAGGGTTCCCATCCAACGAACGATGTGAGGGAAATTATAAGGATCACCGAATGCTGCATCTAATACAAAGCCTGTGAGCAATGCGCCCATTGACCAAATCATCACTGTCATGAGCCATTCCTCTCAATCTTTAGATTACCGTATTCATAGCGGCAAAGAAAAAATCCGCAATTAGGTACGTGATAATCGTAGAAGTTCCGTTTCGGCAACGCATACCGTTCGAGTATCGCCATAATATTTCCCCCGTGAATTACGAGAGCTGTCGTTCCTTCTTGGCTTGCCTCCAAAATGCTCTGAAATGTATCACAGCACCGATTCTTGAACTCATGAACGCTGTCGCCACCCGGTATATCACCCGTGCAATTTGTTTCCAGCCATGCTTCGTATTCTTTGTTACCCAGCAAATCATTTGCATTTTTTCCCTTGAAAACGCCAAAGTCAATCTCGTAAATAGGACATATCCTATAGAAAATGTTGGGAAACAGAATCTCGGCCGTTTGACGGCATCGCACAGCAGGACTACTTATTAGAGCGTCAATATGTGGTAAATCACCTGACGATGCCAAAGAATACAAATCATGTATTCCCTCTTCGCAAAGTTGTTCCTCTAAGTCCCCTATATAGCGGCGTTCCAAGTTGCCCCGTGTTTTTCCGTGCCTTATTAACATAAATTTCTTCATACTCATAAGATGCCCCCGGCCAACAACCCGACAAGCATGAACAATTCTATTGTTTGCAAATAAAAGCCTGTCGTATCGCCCGTCACTCCACCAAAATGCTTCCTTGCCATGCCCCTATACCAAAGCGTGACAGGCAGGCACAAAATGAGCGCCATTATACCGTTTGGAGGTGCTACCCATAGCAACCCCGCTACCGACACGGCGAACAATAAGGCTAGTACAATACCCGCCGCGCGGCGGTCGGCGTTGTCGGTGAACGCAGCCAACATACCGCCCTTTCGAGCGTTCGGCAACGTAATAGCGCTCCATACAGCGAAGCAACGCGACAGCGTATAGATAAAGCAAAGTCCAAGGATCTCCCCGCGCAAAAAAAGCTCATGGAGCAAGGCGAAGCTGAGCAGGAGGTATACACACACACGAATCAGCGCAAATGCTCCGACATTAGGGTCCTTCATGATTTCCAAACGGCGTTCCGAAGTCTGCCACGATGCAAGTGCATCCGAGGTATCGCAGTAACCATCCATATGGATACCACCTGTGACAAAAATCGGCAGAGCCAGTGCGACGGCGGCAAATAGCACTGCGTTGAATTCAAACACCGTACAAACCCAATACCAGCCCCACATTAAACAGCCTAAAACAATGCCGACAAAAGGTAAAAAGGCGATGGCGAGCCGCATGGCCTTGTCATCCCACTTTATCTGCGGCACTTTTATGCGCGTATAGGTGGAAAACATAAGAACCACCGCTCTAATCCATTGCATGAAACTCTCCCTTCAAAAAAACCGGATTTCCGTTTTGCATTTGTATAACAACATCCGCGAAATCAGAAAGCCTGCGGTTCAACCGACTCAGTGCGTCGATATAGCCGCGTGTTTCCTCGTTGTATTCCAGTTGAACGGTCAAGCCATCTATGGACACAAATACACAAGCGCGGCACTTAGCGCACAAAGCCCTGATATCGTCAAACACACTATCCTCATTTCCATCCTGCTCGCCGCTAAACAGAACGTTGCCCAACATATTGGATACATCCTCCAGTAAAACAACGGAGTCGGAAGGTATCGGTATCTCTGATACACCGAAAGGCCGCTCAACCGTTACAAAGTCATAGACCATACGCTGCTTCTTGTGCTTATCCACTCGTGCTTTCCCTTCATCACCAAAGGGGATCATTGTAGCGATATAGTAAAGCGAGGGCGTAGAGAATCCGGCGGCTATTTTTTCCGCATACATGCTTTTGCCACTCCCGTTTGGGCCTAAAACAAGTATTATCATGTCATTCGCTTGTATTGCTCGACCTGAATATCCGCAAAGGTCGCCGCATCGCGATAAACGGATAAGGCCATATCCAACAGTGGAAACAATGCGACTGCTCCCGTGCCTTCCCCTAACCGCATACCCGCCTGGATAATGGGGAAAAAGCCAAGCTCATCCAACACGAAGCGCGCGCCCGGTTCATCACTGCCGTGCGAGGGTAGAATATAGCCCTTTACATCAGGGCAAAGGCGCACTGCGATAAGGGCTGCCGCCCCGGAAATAAAGCCGTCCATCACTATCGGAATTTTGTATAACGCACCGCCAAGGAATACACCGGTCATGGCAGCGATATCCAAACCTCCCAGCTTATACAGCACTTCCATCGGGTCGGAGGGATTGGGTTGATTGACGGATATCGCCTGTTCAATGGCCGCAAGTTTCCGGTTAAGTCCCTCGTAACTGAGGCCCGCCCCACGCCCTGTTACTTCTCGCACCGAACGGCCTAGCAACACAGCGCAGACTGCACTGGAAGTTGTGGTATTTCCGGTACCGGCCTCGCCTGTGGCAATCAGGCCATAGCCCTTGTCCATCAGTTCCTTTACCATTTCAATGCCGATTATTACAGCTTTTTCGGCGGTCTCCCGGTTCATGGCAGGGCCTTCGGTCATATCATCGGTGCCATGCATCAGTTTGCAGTCGCGCAAGCCGTTCACGGTATCAGCCATACCAATGTCTATATTGAACACCTCCGCACCGCAGGATTTGGCCATCACGCATACGCTGGCCTTTCCGATACCCAACATTCCTGCTACAGCGGTTGTAATCTCTTGCCCTCCCTGTGCGACACCGCGCCGTACCACGCCATTGTCGGCGCAAAAAACAGCGACAGCCTTGCGGCCAATGTCGATGTCGGTCGTTCTCGAGACCGCCGCGATGCGTGCGAGCAGTTTCTCCAGCTTGCCAAGGCTGCCCAATGGTTTCGCCACCTCATCGAATTTGGCGATGCAAGCATCTGCGGCTGACATGTCAACAGGTTTAATACAGGATAATACTTCACTTAGGTGCATCCGCTTTTACCTCCTCTTTCACAATTGCTATCGTAAAATAGCCTGAGTCATACGCTTTTTCAAACTCCTCAATGTCTGCATAAATCTGTTCTCCATCCATGGTAACGCGGGACACAATATGCGTTTGGGCTCCATATCCACGCTCCTTTAACTTGACAAGGACATACTTTAGGTTATCCCGGGATTTCATGATAATCTTATTGCCCGGATAGTCCAGTAGTTCATCAATGCTTTCGCTATGTCTCGCGGGAATGATCGTGAGCACCTCGTCCCCCTCGCAAAGCGCAATGCCCAACGCAGCTGCTGCCGCAGAATATGACGCAATACCCGGTATGATCTCTGTCTCAAATCCTTTACAGGCGATAATCCGATGCACATACATATAAGTGGAATAAGTGGTCGGATCGCCCAATGTAGCAAAACCTACGCTTTTGCCTGCTTCAAGGCGCTCCATGATTTGGTTTGCCGCTGTTTGCCGAGCTTCACGCCGCTTTGCCATATCCTTCTCCATTGCAAAACGACATTCGAGTATCTCTTTTCCATTTAGATAAGATTCGGCAATGCGAAAAGCGGTCCGATCACCCGCCCCGGAGTTAGGAATAGCAATCACATCACAACTCTGTATCGCGCGGATTGCCTTGAGCGTCAGCAAGTCCGGGTCGCCGGGTCCTACACCAATACCGAATAATTTACCCTTCATATCGAGCCATCCTCTCTACAAAGCGTTCCGCGACGTTGGGATTCGCAGGGAAGTATAGATGTGGAAATCCGGCATGCAGCGTGTCCGTGGCATGGATGCAAGAGTATAAGACATCACGCCCCGCCTTTCGCGCGGTAAACGCTTCACCCGGCGCGTCGCTGTCCCAATAATGGAACTCCTGGGAGCGTATTGAACCGCCCGCTTTGCAGAGCATATTATCCCGCTCGGCGGTCAGCTCGATATATCCAAAACGCTGCAACCTTGGCGTTTCAAATGCCGCACCGTGGATTACACCACACATATTCACTCCGTCTAAATGATCGTGGAGGTACATAAACCCGCCGCCCTCTGCTATTGTCGGCAGGCCGCTCTCCAACATTGCCCGGATACTCTCACGCATGGATGTATTTTTTGACAATACTTGTTTATAAAGTTCAGGGTAACCGCCGCAGAGATATAATCCATTGATATTGGCGGGGATGGCATTATCGTGCAATGGGCTGAAAAAAACAAGCTCGCAGCCCAGCTCCCGTAATAGTTCCAGGTTTTCCTCGTACAAAAAGCAAAACGCTTCGTCTCGCGCTACGGCAAGACGAATTTGCTTTGTATGGATGCGTTCGGTTTTGCTAGTAACAGGTAATTTAGGAGCGGTCTTTGACAAAGCTATCAAGCCGTCTATATCTAAAGACTGCTCCGCTTGGGTTCCAAGCGCTGATAGGGTAGCCGAGAGTCCCGCTATCTCATCTGTTTTCAGCAGACCGAGATGGCGGCTTGGCATTGACCATTCGTCCTTACGCGGCATATATCCATAGGCGCGAAGCCCCGCTTTTTCCGCAATGATCTGCAAGTCGTAATAACGGGACGCGCCTGCGTCGTTGAAGATGACCCCGGCTATATGACTGTCTTTCCGATGCCGTAAAAAACCCTCTATCACGGCACAAAGCGAATTGCCAGCGGCTTTAGCGCTGACGATCAGTATGACCGGCGTGTTCGTCTCCCGTGCGACGGTATAGGCCGACGCTTCGTCACTCGCCACAATGCCGTCGTAGTAGCCCATCGCGCCCTCTATTACCGATATTTCTCCGGCGTGAGACGCTAAATGGGCGCGAAGACCATAGGCATCGAAAAAGAACGGGTCAAGATTATATGCCCGGATGTCTGAAACCGCTCGATGGAACATGGGGTCTATGTAATCCGGGCCGCATTTAAATGCTGTCGGCGTGATACCACGCGCTTTCAACGCAGATAGTACGGCGCAGACCACAGTGGTTTTCCCGCACCCGCTATTCGTTCCCGCTATTAGAAATCTTTTCAAGCTTTCCCTCCTGCACTCAAAATTGTGATGGGGTTTTGCGCTTCCATCAGATGCGATTTACCCGCATGTTTACCACGTGCGATATTTACCTGAACAATTTCCGGCTCTAGTCCGGCATCTTCAAACATGGTCAAAGCAGCCGACACGGTTTCAAGCGTCACAGCCGTAACAACAATTCGCGCCCCCCGGTTTTTATCCAAAACAGCGGATATGACCCTGCCGAGTTCACCTCCGCTTCCACCGATGAATACCGCGTCAGGCACAGGCAGAGGGCCGAGGGCTTCCGGGGCTTCCGCACAAATCGCCGTTACATTGCCAACATGAAAGGCTATACAGTTTTGCTCTATCAAAGGGATACCGTCCACGCGGCGCTCGACGGCATATACATGGCCGCGATAGGCCGAAAGCGCCATTTCCACTGTAACTGAGCCGGTTCCCGCCCCAATGTCCCAGCACACGAAATCCGGGCGCAGTTTCAGTTTAGACAATACAAGCGCCCGTGTTTCACTCTTAGTCATAGGAATTCCCGCAAGGCGAACAAAGCTTTCGTCCGGCAGACCGCATGGCGACCTGTCATCATAGGCTCCATTCATAAACAGCAACACCGTCAGGGAAGGGTGACACTCCTGCGTCAAAGCTCCTGCATTCACTTTACGGACGCGCTCGTTTTCCATGCCAAGATTTTCACCAATGCAAACTTTTATATCACCAAAACCGGCCTTGCACATCACTGCTCCGATTTCGCTTGTGTTGTTCCCGGTAAGGCAAAATGTCAGGCGATTACGCCGAACCGTATCTGCGATGTTTATGTCGCGGCCATGCGCGCTGACAAACGCAGCGTCCTGCCATGGAAGCTTCAGCTTTGCAAAAAAAGCGGAGACTGTGGATATGCCCGGTACAAATTGAACATCATGCGCGGCAAGCGCTTCGGTCAGTCCCGCCGCCGCACTGTAAAACCCCACATCGCCCGACACAAGCACGGCAAACTGCTGTGCATCCTCGTCTGCGACGAAAGCTGCCACGTCCCCCGGGAGATAATGAGGGTAAGATGCTTTGTTTAAGTCTTTGAATAACTCCAGCATTCTCGGTGCGCCCAGCAGAACCTCGGCTTGTGCAATCGCCTGCCGCGCATGATCCGTTATGGTGCTTTCTCCCAAGCCAACGCCGACTATGGAAACCTTCTTCATATCGTCAACTCCATTAACCGCTTACACGCCTCTTCTAAAGATATACCCATTGATTCAGCTGGTTTAGACAGCACCGCCGTGCGCATCTCAAGGCTTCTGGCCGCCCGAACCTTTTCTGAAAAACCGCCCGTGCTCCCTGAGTTTTTTGTTACCAAGATGTTGGCATTTACGGCCTTGAACATTGCATAGTTCAAATCCTCCGAGAACGGTCCCTGCATGCAGATAAGCCTATCAGGACGGTATCCAAGTTCAAGGCAAGTTTTCAGGCTCTCTATGCTCGGTAATATGCGTAGCCACACGCGGTTTTGAAAATCACGCAAACATGCGAAAGCTCTCGCATGGGATGAGCCGGTTGTCACAAAGATGTAACCCGGCTCGCTTTCGAGCCACGTCAACAGATTATCCATGCTATCAAAAGCAATGCATCCCTGCGGATCAGCATTTTCTCTCACGACTCGAAGCAAAGGCATGCCCGTTTGATGACAAGCCGCCTCAATATTTCGACTGGCTTCCTCGGCATAGGGGTGCGTTGCGTCATAGACATGAGCGGGAGCATTCTGTGAAAGCAGTTCTGCCATTTCGCCTACCCCAAGCCTGCCAATATGTACACTTATGTTGGGCAAATGGCTGACCACACGTGCGCCGTCCTCAGTCGCAACACAATATAGAATCGGCACTGCATGCTCCGCGCAGAATTCACATAATCTGCGCCCCTCGGTCGTGCCACCGAATACAACCACCTTAATCACCCCGATATCCTCTTGGCGTAATCATGCGGTCACGAATCTGGCGCGTCCCTGAGTTGCCAATGAAAACCGTTTCAGTCATATCAGCCTTTACTCCTCGAAGCTGTTCCAGCGTCATCAGGGATATGGACTGCCCATCGCGGCCGATATCGCGTGCGATACCGCACAAGCGGTCGGTCGGCAGGCTCTCCAGCAATATGTCGCACGCGCTTGACAGATGTCCCGCCCTTTTTTTACTCCCCGGATTGTACAGGCATATTGCAAAATCGCCATTCGCTGCGGCGCGCAAACGCCTTTCAATGACTTCCCACGGGGTCAGCAGGTCGCTTAAGCTGATTACAGCAAAATCATGACCGAGCGGCGCACCAAGCAGCGCAGCTCCACTGACCGCTGCCGTCACGCCGGGTATAACCTCAATCACAACATCCCGTACATTCTCTGCAAGTTCAAAAATCAGGCTTGCCATACCATAAACGCCGCTGTCGCCGCTTGAAACAACGCTCACGGTTTTGCCCTCTTCGGCTAACTTAATTGCATAACGGCAGCGCTCTGTCTCCTGCGTCATACCGGTTTCATGATAGCTCTTATCCGGGAATATAGTGCGCAGCAGCTTTGTATAACCCGAATAGCCTACAATCACATCGGATTTACTCAGATATTTCATGCATGATCCCGTCATGTTGCCCTCGTCGCCCGGACCGAAGCCGATTACATATAGTTTATTCATGGTTGATCTCCCTCTCAAATACCGCTACTGTTACGCCGTCTTTAGCGGTTTTTCTCAGTATCAGCTTGCCTGTACCGCCGCATAGTGTAGCGGCACGTTCGCAAACATTGTCAACGCCGACAGTCTTCAAGACCATTTCTGATGACATAAACTCGCCATCAACCTTTTTCAGCTCCTCCGCCGAATAGAACCGCAACGGAAGCTTATGTGCCTTTGTGAAACCGAGCAAGCCCTCCTCGTTTCGCTTCACATCAATCGTGGCAACCTCGCAGACGCGGGCAAGGGGAATTTGTTGATCCCACAGCAGGATTGTCGCCGCACGCTCGATGGTTTCCGCCGGAGTTCCTCGACGACATCCAATCCCCAGGACTAGGTTTCGCGGCTGCTGCGCGTCTCCAAGAATAGCATGGGAATCGCTGGCCGTCGTGATAACGGGGACCGCTCCGATAAGTCCGGCGACTTGTTCTGTTAGCCCGTTAGCCCCTCCCGCATGTCCCGAGAGCAAACTGATGGCAAAACGCCCTGTTTCGTCGCATACAACCACGGCGGGATCAGACAGCTTGCTTTTAATCAGCGGAGCAATAGAGCGAACTGCGATGCCGCAAGCGCCGATAAACAAAAGAGCGTCTGTGCGGTGAAACAGCCGTGATGTGATTTCATATACGGAATCGAATGGCTCAAACGCCGTTCCCTCGGCATGACGTACCGTTATATAGCCATCGACCTCATGCCCTTGCGTAGTCAGAGCCATAAGCCGATCCATAAGAACCGCACCGCAAGCCGAAAAAGCGATGGCCGCTATCCTCATTCCTTCGCCCTCCGATACTCTGTGGAAAAATCCGGGGCGTACAACCGGGATAATTCGTAAGTATCCCCCAAGAAATTACCTACGCAGATCAATGCTGTTTTTGTAATTTTATTTTCGATTGCACTTTTAGAAAGTGTCTGAACACTACATCGCACGATTCTTTCCTCCGGCCAGCTCGCTTTGTAAACGATGACAGCCGGTGTATCGGGAGCGTATCCTCCGGCGATCAGGTCTTTCGATACCGTTTCTAGCAATCCCACGCTCAGAAACAGCACCATGGTCGCCCCATGAGAGGCCAACGCGCGAATACCTTCGCATTCCGGCACTGGTGTTTTACCCGCCGCTCTTGTAATAATTACGGTTTGTGTTATGCCGGGCAGGGTGTATTCCGCCTGCAAGGATGCGGCGGCGGCATTAAAGCTGGACACGCCGGGACATATCTCATAGCTGATACCTAGAATGCTCAGTTTGTCCATCTGCTCCCGTATAGCGCCGTAAAGGCTCGGATCGCCCGTGTGCAGCCGCACGACAGCTTTGCCGACTTCCACTGCGGCTTGTATGATGTCGATCACCTCATCGAGTGTCATTTCGGCGCTGTTGTATATCTCACATGCTTGCTTTGCATAAGCAAGCAGTTCAGGATTGACAAGCGACCCCGCATAGATAATGACATCTGCTCTTTCAAGAAGTGACTTACCCCGCAGAGTAATTAAATCGGACGCGCCAGGACCCGCCCCTACAAAATGCACTTTAATCATACCGAAACAACTCCTCCATTTTCTCTCCCATTCCCTTAAAACATACTAAGCTAATATCTAGGTGTGCGGCAATATGCCGCTCAAGGGTGTACTTAATCCTGTCGGAAAGCAACCGCATACTCTCTTGCAGAAGGCCAGCGTCTTGCAAGCACTCCAATGCAGCATCGGTACTTACACACTCCTGTATTTTAAGAAGTGTATCAAGGCTTGCGCCCGCTTCCAACGCACAGGCAATCAGCGTTTCCATCCGCCCATCGCCATAACTTGAGTGGGTGTTGGTGATGCCTATTCCCAGCTTGCAGAGCTTTCCGATATGCCCGATTAGAAGGGCTTTCTTGAACCCCTTCTCCGCTGCTGCCGCCAAAGTCTCTCCAATGAAGTTCGAGCATTTTACATGTGATTCAAGCGGCAGATGCATTCTGGTTCGTGCGAATTCCTCGCCATAATTGCCTATGGTAAGGGTTATGTTTCGATGTCCGGCTTCGTACAGTACGCTGAGTTCCGCCCGAAAGGTATCGACAACGGCTTTTTCACTCATAGGCTCCACGATACCCGTAGTGCCGAGTACGGATAATCCACCCACGATGCCCATGCGCGGATTGAATGTACGCCGTGCCAATTCCTCGCCTCCAGGTATGGAGATGATGACACACAGGCCGCCGTCATAGCCATACTTCGCACATACAGCTTTGCACTCGTCATCGATCATCCGTCGTGGTACCGTGTTAATTGCGTGAGCACCAACGGGCTGATCGAGTCCGGGCTTGGTCACTTGCCCGATCCCTTCGCCGCCGCTGATAGCGATCCCCGCGGGCGCAAGCGATACATGGGCGTATACAAGACATCCATTTGTGATGTCCGGGTCGTCGCCGCTATCTTTTTGAATAGCGCAGCAAACACTGCTCGGTGTAAAATTGGCATCCAACACATCCAATGCCAGAACGATTCCAGCAGGTGTCGTGAGCGTCACCTCATTGTATAGAGTTCCAGTCAGTAGCATGGTAGCCGCAGCTTTTGCCGCAGCCGCTGCACAGCTACCGGTTGTGTAGCCACGGCGCAGCAATTTACCTCCAACAAAACGAGTGTTCATCTCATAATCCTCCGAAAAGCTCGGCATAGACACCGTCCGATAGATCATACAGCCGGCTGATGATTTCTTTTGTAAAAACAGCCTCCGGCGTGTCAAGGTGCAACATATAGCCATCCTTGACGCACATTACACGGTCTGACACGCGCTTAGCATAGTTAAGTTCATGCAGCGACATAATGACGGTCACGCCCCGCTCACTGGCCATACGGCGTAAAATATCTAATATTTCAACAGCATAACGTATGTCCAAAAACGATACTGGTTCATCCAAAATAATAATTTCCGGCTCTTGACATATTGCCCTCGCTAACATAATTCTTTGAAGTTGTCCATCACTAACTTCCGAAAAACATCGGTCTTTCAGATCAAGAGCGTTGACTAAACACAATGCCTCATTGATCTTTTCCTTATCTGAAGCGGACAGGATTCCAAGCATACCTGTGTACGGATATCGGCCAATCGCTACCACATCCCCACAAGTCATAAGCTCCGGCTTGGGGCGTTCAGTTAGCACCACAGCTGCACGACGAGCCATATCCCGTGAGTTGATATCGTTAATGGGACTGCCGCTGAGAAATACCACTCCATCGATGACTTTTAGCTGCTTTGTAATGCTTTTTAATATAGTCGATTTCCCTGAACCGTTTGGGCCGATAAGGCTAAGTATCTGACCTTTTTTGATAGACACATCAATATTATTTACAATAGGCTTGCCGTCGTAGCCAACAGTAAGGTTTTCTGTCTTAAAGAAATATTCCATCAATCACGCGCCACCCTTCTCGCCATAATCCAAATGACAATAGGCGCACCGAACAGTGAGCTGACGGAGCTGATGCTCATTTCTACTGGCGCATAAACAGTACGGGCAATTAAATCACATCCCAAGCAGAACACAGCGCCGCCAAGAAAACACAATGGGATTACAATGTGCGGCTTGGACGTCCTTGTAAATGCCTTGATAAGGTGAGGAACGGCAACCCCAACGAACGAAATCGGCCCCGCAAAAGCTGTTACACTTGCGCATAAAATACTGGATAGCAATACAAGGATAATCCGAAAAGTCTTGATATTCACTCCAACACTCTGCGCGTATTGTTCCCCAAGCTGGTACGCACCGATGGGTTTCGACAGAGTAAATGTAAAAACAGACGCAATAAGCACAACTATCGCCATCACCCGGACGTCGCCCCATGATGTTCCCGAAAAGCTACCCTGCGACCAATGGTGCAGATTGACAATGCTTTCATCGCTTGCAAATGTAATAATAAAATCGGTAATGGCCGAGCATATATAGCCGATCATTACGCCACTGATAATGAGCACTGACGCACGTTTCACCCGTCTGGCAATCAAAAGAACGAATCCCATGGAAAGCATCGCCCCGACAAACGCTGATAAAACCATCGTTGCGGAGTTTACGGTAGAACCCTTGCTGAGTACAAACACCATGACGAGTGCAACAACCAACTTCGCTCCGGAGGATATACCCAGCACAAACGGACTGGCAATAGGGTTATTAAAGAAGGTCTGGAGTAAAAAACCCGACAGCGCCAGCGCACCGCCCAGGATGATGCCAGCAACCATACGCGGCAGCCGCACTTTCCAGAGAATATCGTATTCAATAGTGCCAGCTTTCAATACATCCCCAAGCGAAATCTTAATACTGCCGATTCCAATATTCAGTGCTATCAGTGCGGCAAAAAGAAGCAGAAGCACAAGCGTTACAATCAAGTAACGCACGTACCGAATATCTCTTTTCGCTGTACCTTTTTTCATCCCATCACCGCAATTTATAATAATAGTTAAGCTCTGTTAAGCCCCCAAGATCGTCTGAAAACATCCGGTTCATGTCCGAAATCATAAGCCCGAACTCCGTTGTTTCTTGAAAAAGATTCTTGCTTGTACACCAGACATCTCCGCTTTGCACCGCCTTGAAATCGGCAAGCAAATGGCTTTTTGCCAACAACTCATCCAGTGTGTGCACTTCACCGTCGATGGAACTGTTGTATATTATGATGTCAGCGTCCTTAGCCTCTAAATAGAAGCGCTCCATCTCAAAATTGACTGACCCTGTAGCGCTGCTCTGATTTCCGATATCGGCAAACACATACTCGCCGCCAGCAAGTTCAATCATCTTTACAGCATAATCACCACTTTTACGCGCAACGACACCGCCGGATGAGCTGATGTAAAAGAACGCAACAGTCTTGCCTGTGCTCTGCGATGAGAGTCCGGCGAGATAAGCTGTTTGTTCATGAAACAAGGATTCGGCTAACTTTTCTTTTTCGCAGAGCAAGCCGTACAGCTTAATCCACTCAGTTCTCCCCAACGGATGCGGCTCATAACTAGAACGCTCCACCAATACCGAGATGCCTAATGTCTCCAGCTTTTCCTGAACCTCCGGCTTATGATAAATCATGGTTGATTGAATCGCCAAGCCGCAGTTTTGTGCGATCAGCATCTCATAGTCCGGGGCGCTATACTTGCCGGCGTATGCAATATCGCCGCGCTCCATGGCATCCCGTGCGTTTTCAATATACCATCCATCTGCTCTTGTGCCTGACATGGAGATATGCCCCAAGCCATCCAAGGCGTCAAATAAGCACATGGCTGAAGTCGCCGCGAGATATATGTTTTCTATCGGCTGCCGCAGGACTGTGATGTCGCTATCAATACCATGCGGAGGTTCCTGTCCCTCTGGAACAATAAGAAAACGGCCGCTTTCATTGATCGTTACCAGAGAGCATCCATCGGCAAGATAATCCACGCCAAACTGTTGCGCATAGTCCAGTTCCATGCTACCCACGACTTCGAGATCACCGAAATTGACCGCAACCGGTTTCGATGCACATCCCGCAAGCGTTATCAGCAGCATGAAAGTTACAATTATTTTTTTACACATCTTACTTAATTGAGGAAGAGTCGAAATAAAGGCTGTATTCGATCTCTTTGGGGCTACCCATGGCAACAGTGCAAGCAATTACTTTCATATCAATATCGAATTTGACTGGGATTTCAAAAGTGGAGTTGCCTTCTGTGTTAACAGGCAGATATTCCACGCCATCCACCAGCATGTATGTATAGTTCGAGCTACTCCAGACTATACGCGCTATATCGGTTCCGTTTTGATAAAGCAAAGTTGCGGTAGATTCGATGCTTGCTCTTCCCGTGCCGCCGACCATAGTTGCGTCTACTTGGCAGGGAACAAAGGCTTCGGCAGGGAGACCTCCCGACTTAAGCACAACAACATGGTCATACCAATTTCCGCTTTTTACACCACGCCCCGCACAATCAATATTGATGTCAAGCGCAGAGACGGGAACAGTAAAGCTGTATTTTTCGTCTGCAAGAACATGGCTGATTTGATTCTGCTCGTCGGTTTGAGCATCCTCTATCTTGCCCATGTAGAGGGGTGAGTAGCCTTGCCCGCTCAGCGTCATAACTGCCGTCATAGAATTGTCCTCTACAGTCAATTTGCAATCCACGATTTTGAACATGGATGTATCAGAATCAACCTCAACGGAATATGTGCCGTTTTGGATACGGTTCGCGGTAACACCGACGGCTGATGCCGTCGGTGTTACGCTCAGAGAATCTCCTTCGAGCGCCTCTTTGATGTGGCGAATGAAAAGCTCCTGTATACCCTTGATTTGTCCCAGACCCTCAAGGACAGTTTCTACGGTATACCCATCTTCTTTAAGGATTATTTTCCATGAGTCATCCTCATCGCTAGCCATATCATTGTTGGCGTGATCTCCTGCCACGATCATAAACGGACGTAGCACAACCTTGCTGACATCCATGCCGGACAAAATCTCCTGAATCTGGTCAATTTCAATTCCATGCTCCACCTTTCCGATGATGTAATCGTTATATCCCTTTGTATTCATGGTCTCTTGGAGCTTCGTGTATATAGAGCCAGACTCATGCTCGGTGCCGTGACCCATATATACGATGGCTGTTCCCTCTGATCTGAATCCGGAGGTCTCCTGTACCAGCAGATCCGCAACCTCGTCATAATCCTTCTCATCGGCCAGCAACCACTTGCCGACTTTGAGACTTTCAAACTTGTCAGCGTACGGTGCGATTTCTGCGATGACATCGTCATATTCAAAACCGTTCATAACTGTGGTTGGCTGAACAACCACCTCTTTAACCCCGTCCAACACCAGCCTGTCCATGGCCTGGGCGATGTTGTCAATCTTTAGGCCCTCGCGTTCGTCCAGCTTATCAATAATGATCTTGCTGGTGAACGCCCGGCGCACTTGATAATCAGGGTAGGCGTTTTTAATCGCGGTTTCGATGCCGCCAATAGCAAGGTTACGGCTCTGATTAAAGCTTGTACCAAAACTGGCCACAAGGATGACCTTATCGGCTGCGGTGGTGTTGACGATCGTATCCGTTTCAGAAGTACCTTCCTCGTAATCGTCTGACTCGGCGGCGGGCGGCGCGCTTGTATCAGCGGATGGGTTGCTGGCTGTGCATCCGGCAAATACTGCAATCATCAAAGCGATCGCCACCAAAAGTGTAAGAAGTTTTGTGTTCTTCATGTGTGACACCCCATTTCATTGTTTTTATATTCCCAGGGAGTTACCTTTTCTGTAGGTCCTGTTTTGCTGCTCATCGGGAACAAACAACAAAAATCGCGGAGATGCTTTAAAAGCATCTCCGCGACCGATTCCTCGCAAAGTCTAGCAAAACCCGTAATCCGCAGGTTTGGCTATGTATCAAAGCCGGTCTCCTGACTCTCGTGCTTGTGGTCAAATCCACAATCCATTCCTCTGCCTTACCATGAATAGACACAGTGACTGACTTTCGTCAACGAGCAATGGATGCACGCATACAGTGGCGGTACCGTGCGGTTAAGCGCAATGCGCCTCCGCGTTCCCTAGTAAATCCAGCGGCAACCTCCTTTCAGCTTATTCCCCGATGAAAAAGTGTAAGCCGCCGGAACACTTTGATGTATTCAATTATTTTTCAAGATTACCACACTAGATAGTTTATTGCAACAGTTCTGGACTAATTGCAAAATAAAGTTTGCGTGTGGTTGTCGGCAACATTTATATTTTGAGAAAGCGGATTATGCATTTTGGAGATACAGGAACGCGGTGTACTATACACAATTTATGTGAAAAATAGTCCGTTATTATTTCAACGGGCAGAGCGGAAAAGGTACTTGAATTCGCTTGCTATATCACAGTTCCTATGGCTATATGTGTAGTGCGTAGGGTATGAAAAACGCCAGAAACGCAGAAAGGATAATAATAGATGAGCACATTTACATTGAATTACTGTGTGACGGGTAGCGAACACAAGAGACTGGTTACAGCAATCGCGGAGATTACAGAGTGCACGGTAAAGTATAAAGGCGCTCCCATTATGCAACGAAAGCCAATATGTGAAGAGTACGGGTAAAAATATTGCTATTGGTGCAAAAACACTAAAATCACTTCGCATAAAAACACTGTAAATCATCGTCCAAGTTCCTCCAAAAAATTCATGAGTGATGTGTCAGCAGCCCAAGGTGGGAGTGAATTCTGCGGAATAACAGCAACTGCAGCCTTTTCCAGTGCGGAGCGTTTCATTTCGGGATTGGCACGAGCATAAATTTCAGTCGTCTTTATGCTGACATGGCCAAGCCAATCACGGATATAGATCAGATTTACGCCAGATTGGAGAAGATGCATTGCTTTGCTGTGTCGCAAAACATGTGGAGAGACATTGTCGGGAAATATCTCAGGACTT
>JAAZLX010000090.1 GCA_012799095.1 Tissierellia bacterium | reverse complement strand
CCAGGAAATATTTGTCAAAACAATCACAAATTGATATACTTGGGTTAAGAAGTCCGTTGGAAACGATACAAAGGAGAAAATCTTGAAAGAATTAGTTTTGTTCGAAAACCGAAATGGTATAGGGCTTTTGACGATAAATAACCCGGACAGCATGAACGTGTTCGATTCGGACATGATGGAAGCGCTTGGCCAAAAGCTGACTCAAGTGGAAAAAGAAGACCTGAATGCTCTGATCATTACCGGACAGGGCAGAGCTTTTGTAGCAGGTGCCAGCATCAAACAGATGAGCCAGCTCACGTCAGAACAAGCCTATGTCTTTGGGGAAACGGGGCAGAAGACATTTGCTATGCTTGAAGCCATGCCTTGGCCAACGATTGCCATGATCAATGGATTTGCCCTGGGGGGAGGTAGCGAATTAGCCCTGGCCTGTGATCTGCGCTTTGCTTCAGTCAAAGCCAAACTGGGTCAACCTGAAACCACATTGGGAATATGTCCCGGCTATGGAGCAACACAACGGCTGGTCGAACTTATCGGGCCATCCAAAGCCAAAGACCTGATCTTTACAGGCCGTATCATCGGGGCTGAGGAAGCATTAGCTATTGGTCTGGTCGATCGGGTCTATCCGGCGGATCAACTTGAAATTGAAACCTGGGCTTATGCCGAGAGTTTGAAGAAATCTTCTGCCCATGCTATCACCCGATCCAAGCGGGCGATCCAAGCCGGGCTTCGGGGAGAAGACGGTTACCAGGTGGAAAGAACGGAGTTTGCCCGTTGTTTTGACCATCCCGATCAACGAGAAGGCATGAACGCATTCTTAGACAAGCGTTCACCGAAGTATAAATAGGAGGACATATGAAAGTAGGAGTTATCGGATCCGGTACCATGGGTGCAGGCATTGCTCAGCTGTTTGCCCAAAATGGTCATGAAGTTGTAATGAATGCCAGACGCGAAACGTCAATCGAGCGCGGAATATCAAGTATTGACAAGCAATTCACCCGGGCGGTCCAACGTGAGAAAATGACCGGGGAGGATAAGGACGCCTGTCTGGCGCGGATTAGCGGTACGACCATACTGGATGAATTAAAAAACTGTGAATTGATTATTGAAGCAGCCGCTGAAGAAATCGAGTCAAAAAAAGAACTGTTCAAAAAACTGGATGAATTATTGGATGAAAATGTAATTCTTGCCAGCAACACATCCAGCCTGTCGATCACCGAAATTGCTTCAGCTACCAATCGGCCGCACAAAGTCGTAGGAATGCATTTTTTCAATCCGGTGCCTGTCATGAAACTGGTCGAGGTGATCGGCGGTGTAGCGACCGATGATGCGACGCTTGACTTTGTGACTGATTTAGCACAACAACTTGGAAAAACCGCTGTTCGGGTAGATGAAGCCCCCGGGTTTGTTGTTAACCGGATTCTGATCCCGATGATCAATGAAGGCATCAGTATCCTGGCAGATGGTGTAGCCAGCGCTGCTGATATCGATGCCGCCATGAAACTGGGTGCAAATCACCCGATGGGGCCACTGGAGCTGGGAGATCTGGTGGGTTTGGATGTCTGCCTTGATATTATGGACGTCCTGTATACAGAGTTTCAAGATCCCAAATATCGGGCTCATCCGCTGCTGAGAAAAATGGTTCGCGGTGGTCAGCTGGGACGAAAGACAAAAGCCGGTTTTTACCAATATTAAGTTGTTCAATTGCCAAGCGGTCACCGGGCCGCTTGGTATTATTTTAGTAATTTAGTAATAAAGAATACAACCCGTATCCCGTATACTGTAAAGTCTGACACAATAGTCAAACAATAGTGCATGTCATCTCGAACGAAAAGTTGTTCGTCTTGAAATTAATCGATGGCAGGAGTATAATTATCGTGGATAGAGGAGCTTTTTAAGAGGTAACAATCCCTAATAGATGGGTGGATCTAGGGATTGCGAAGGCTTAGGAGCCGAAAGGATTCCGTCACACCCGGCGGTCTGACCTTGGTAGTACAGCTGAGAGCTGACTACTGTCATGAGTTAACATCATGGAGAGCTATTCACAAATTATTTTTGTGAGTAGCTCTTTTTACATGCGAAAGCAATCTTTAATGGAGGTTAGGATGGAGCAGGTCATGATACGCATGCGCATGAGCATGAAGGACGCCCACTACGGTGGCAATCTGGTTGACGGAGCCAAAATGCTGGAACTGTTTGGTGATGTTGCCACGGAATTACTTATTCGTCGCGATGGTGACGAAGGACTGTTTCGAGCCTATGACTCAGTCGATTTTTTAGCTCCGGTCTATGCCGGAGACTATATCGAAGCGGTAGGCGAAATCACAGAAGAAGGCAATTCGTCACGTAAAATGAAATTTGAAGCGCGTAAGGTGATCGTACCGCGGGCGGATATTTCTGACAGCGCATGTGACGTACTCGAAGAACCCGTTGTCGTAGCCCGCGCCACCGGCACTTGTATTGTGCCCAAAGCTAATCAAAGGAAGTGATATGGACAAACTGATCATTACAGCTGCCATCAGCGGGGCAGAAGTCACCAAGGAGAATAACCCGGCAGTGCCTTACACGGTGGAAGAAATCGCCCGCGAAGCTGAGTCGGCTTATCAAGCCGGTGCCAGCATCATTCACTTACATGTCCGCAAGGATGACGGCACTCCAACTCAAGACAAACAGAGATTTCAAGAGTGTATCGATGCCATTCGTCAGCGCTGTCCTGATGTGATCATCCAACCCTCAACCGGCGGAGCGGTCGGCATGACCGACCTGGAACGCTTACAACCGACTGAAATTGAAGGTACTGAAATGGCCACCCTGGACTGTGGAACCTTAAATTTTGGCGGCGATGAGATCTTTATCAATTCGGAAAACACGATCAAAAATTTTGGCAAGATCATGATCGAGCGGGGAATCAAACCTGAAATCGAAGTGTTCGATAAGGGGATGGTCGACTATGCGATCCGGTTTGCCAAGCAGGGTTTTATCAAGGAACCGATGCACTTTGATTTTGTCCTCGGCGTTCAAATGGCCGCCACAGCCCGCGATCTGGTTTATATGGTCCACTCGATCCCTCCGGGCAGTACCTGGACAGCTGCCGGTGTCGGTCGGCATGAAACGCCGATCGGAGCGATAGCTATTGCTATGGGCGGACATGTCAGAGTCGGTTTTGAAGACAATATTTATTACAGCCGGGGTGTCCTGGCACAGAGCAATGGACAATTGGTAGAACGTATGGTACGGATTGCACATGAACTGGGGCGTGAAGTAGCCACCCCGAACGAAGCCAGAAAAATTCTCGGTCTGGAGGTAAAAGAATGAAAAAAGGATGTAAGTACGGGACTCATCGGGTGATCGAACCTCAGGGCGTACTACCACAGGCGGCCCAGAAGATCGACAACGACATGACGATCTATTCCAACGAAATGCTGATCGATGTCATTGCTTTAAACATTGACTCCGCCAGCTTTCATCAGATAGAGCAGGCATGTGATGGTGATGAAGACAAAATCAAAGCCATGATCAAAGGAATTGTCGATGAACGTGGCAAAATGCAAAATCCCGTCACCGGTTCCGGTGGAATGCTGATCGGGACTGTCAAGGAAATCGGACCTGATTTTCCAGGTAATCTCAAGGTGGGAGATAAAATTGCTACATTGGTCAGTTTGTCGCTGACACCTCTAAAAATCAATGAAATCACCAAGATCCACCCTGAAATCGATAAGGTCGAAATCGATGGGACCGCCATATTGTTTGAAAGCGGTATTTATGCCAAGTTACCGGATGATATGAGCGAAGCCCTGGCTCTGGCTGCCCTGGATGTAGCCGGTGCACCGGCCCAGGCAGCCAAACTGGCCCGCCCCGGGCAATCGATCCTGATCCTGGGAGCTTCCGGTAAAAGCGGTATCATGTGTGCCTATGAGGCCAAAAAGCGTGTCGGTCCGACCGGTCGAGTGGTCGGTATGGCGTCCCGCGAAGCAACCGCTCAAAAAGTCCGCGATACCGGGTTCTGCCATGAAGTGATCATTGCTGACGCAGCCAAACCGATGGAAGTGTTAGAAAAAGCTCTGGCTGCCAACAACGGCGAAGAATTCGACTTGGCCATCAATGTCGTCAATATTCCAAATACCGAAATGAGCACGATTTTGCCGGTTAAAAACGGCGGCATCGTTTATTTCTTCAGCATGGCGACCAGCTTTACCAAAGCGGCTCTTGGGGCCGAAGGTGTTGGAAAAGATGTCACCATGATCATTGGAAACGGTTACACCAAAGACCACGCCGAAATTACTCTGGAAGTCCTGCGCGAGTCAGATATTCTGCGTCAGCTTTTTGAAAAAAGTTATCAATAGAATAGAGGAGAATGACATGGATTACGAACAAAACAGAAAACGGCTGTTTCCCGACGTTACTGATGAACAGTGGGGCGACTGGAAATGGCAAGTCAGAAACAGAGTTGAAACACTCGAAGAACTGGAAGCTTTGGCAGATCTGACGGAAACCGAACGTGATGGCGTCAAGACTGCGTTGGAAACGCTCCGCATGGCAATCACTCCGTATTACTTAAGTCTGATCGATTTTTCTGACAAAAATGACCCTGTTCGTAAACAGGCCATACCGACTGCGCTTGAAGTCCATAAAGCGGCAGCTGACCTGTATGACCCGTTGGCAGAAGACGAAGACTCGCCGGTCCCGGGGTTGACCCACCGTTATCCCGACCGGGTACTGTTCCTACTTACAGACCAGTGCTCGATGTATTGTCGCCACTGTACCCGAAGACGGTTTGCCGGCCAACACGATGCCCCGGTGGGCAATGCCGTAATCGATGGAGCGATCGAATATATCCGAAACACACCGACTGTCCGCGACGTGTTGTTGAGTGGTGGTGATGCACTGTTGATGAGCGATGAAAAACTTGAATCAATCATTTCTCGGCTGCGGGAAATACCCCATGTTGAAATCATTCGCATCGGCAGTCGTGCACCCGTTGTTATGCCACAACGGATCACACAGGAATTGTGTGATATGCTGAAAAAATATCACCCCATCTGGCTCAACACACACTTTAACCATCCGAATGAGATTACTCGCGAGTCGCGAGAGGCCTGTGAGCGGATGGCCAATGCCGGCATCCCGCTGGGCAATCAATCGGTCCTGCTGCGCGGCATCAATGACTGTCCCCATATCATGAAGGATCTGGTCCATGGACTGGTAAAGATTCGTGTCCGGCCCTACTATATTTATCAGTGTGATTTGTCGATGGGTCTGGAGCATTTCAGAACCTCAGTCTCGAAAGGGATCGAAATCATCGAATCACTCCGTGGGCATACTTCCGGATTTGCCGTTCCCACCTTTGTGGTCGACGCACCCGGTGGTGGAGGAAAGATCCCGGTAATGCCTAACTACCTGATTTCCCAAAGCGAAAAGAGGATCGTACTGCGTAACTTTGAAGGTGTTATCACGACCTATACGCAACCAACAAATTATGAATCTGATTGTCAATGCCCCGTCTGCCGGGGAGAAAAGGCCAACCAATTGGAAGGCGTTGCCGGATTGCTTCAAGGCAAACGCATAGCGTTAGAACCAGAAGGCTTGAGCCGGAAAGCGAGACATGCCGAATAGACTGCTTCAAGCAGAATCGGTGGCGATCGTCGGTCTGGAAAAAAACACCGGCAAAACCACCTTTCTCAATTATCTGATTGAACAAAACCGGGCTGGACAGCGTCGTTTGGCGCTGACCAGCATCGGTTATGATGGCGAAGCCACCGACTTGGTCACCAAGACGGCCAAACCCAGGATCTATGTGCCCGGGGGAACGTTAGTGGCGACTGCCAGAAGACTAATGAAGCGCTGTCAGGTGGAAAAGGATATCCTCCTTATGAGCGGCATTCCCAGTGCGCTGGGTGAAATCGTCATCTTCAAGACACTGGATGACGGTTTTGTCGAGCTGGCGGGACCGGGCACGATCGAACAAACCAAACTGCTCAAAACGATGATTCAACAGCTGGACCGTGATGCCCTGATGATCGTAGACGGAGCATTATCCCGACTGTCGAGTGCCGGTCATGGATTAGCTGAGAAAATCGTATTGTGTACCGGTGCTTCGGTTCATCCCGATCAGGCAACCGTTATACAACAGACCATGCTGGCTGTCCGTCTGCTCCAATTACCGGTAGTTTGGTTGGAAGATGATGTGATGCAGGCCTTTACCAACAATGATTATGTCATTGCAGGAGAGGATATCCGATCGGGTAAATTTGCCGGTCCGCTCGAAATATCACAAATTCTGCAGGCGGTCAAAAAAAGTGACGATTTGATCGGAATAAACGGTGTCATCACACAGGCAATGATGAATGAGATCCTAAGCTATGAAGACTTGGAGAATATTCGACTGATCGGACAGGACCCTACCAGATTTTTTCTCGATCAGGCGACGTATGACAGGTTGGTTCGAAGAAATATCATCCTCCAGGTTCTGCAGTCGTCTGAGCTGGCAATGGTGGTAGTTAACCCCTATGCGCCAAAGGGTCCGGGATTCGGCCCTGATTTCTTGGAAACGTTGACCAAACTGATCACAGTAGATGTGATCGATGTCAGGAGGCAGTGATGGAATTGACAAAACAAGATCATACCGATATAGGTTTTGAATTTTTGATGCACCGCCTCGAGATCATCACACCTTATGGGAAAGATCGCTACCTTCACCAAAAGCCATATTTACCTGGTGAGGAAGACCGGCTGGAGGAGGAGCTTTCGGCTGTTCAATTTTTCTACCAGCTTGACCCGATCGTGACTCGTCGCATCAGCGGTGGACTGACACCGTTCAAAGATATCCGTCGTTCGGTAGAAAGACTGAGTCATGGAGGCGTGTTTGATGAAGTCGAGTTTTATGAAGTCAAGCACTTTTGCTATTACAGCGAGGCTCTGCGCGAATTGGTATCCGAGTTGAACAATCCTCGGTTGGAGCTGCGCCCAAGTGATGAGATATTTCAGTTGTTGGATCCACAAGCCAATAGGCGGCTTACATTTCACTTTTATGATCAGTACGATCCCCGACTGGAAGGACTGAGGAGCGACAAAAGGCGGTTGGATCGATTGTACTATCAGGATTCAGGCGATCTGGTGGCCATGAGTGAAAGAGGCAAGGTGATCGCTCAGCTAGATGAGGTCACTTGGGAGGTCCGCCAAAAATTATCCCACCAACTCAGACCTTATGTGGAGCTGTTAAAAAACAATATGAAGGTGGTGGCGAGGATCGATCACTGGCTGGCCAAAGCTACATTGGGCAAGCAATTTCATGGCATCCGACCGGAGTTACAGAAAACAGTCCAGGTCAGTCAAATGAGAAATCCCTGGATCGAAGCCATCCTGCGGGAAAAAAACCGGGTACTTCAACCGATCGATATTTCCCTTGATAAAGGCTGTACGGTATTGACCGGTGCCAACATGGGCGGCAAGAGTGTCAGTCTGAAAACTCTGCTTTTGAATGTCGAACTTTTCCGGCACGGCTACTATGTTTATGCCGGGACCGCCCGATTTCCGTTATTTTCCTATGTCAGTTATCAGGCTCAGGACACCGGATCCCTGGAGCAGGGCTTATCCAGTTTTGGGCGTGAAGTGGTGCTTCTACGTGAATTGATGAAACGAAAACACCAACCGGGTCTTATCGTGCTTGATGAACCGGCCCGGGGGACGAACCCGTCCGAAGCCAGTGCGATCGTAACCGCCCTTTGTCAAAACTATCGTGAGGCAAACTCAATGTTACTGATGGTAACTCACTTTCCCGGGGTGGCCCGGGTTGCCAACCGCCACTTCCAAATGTCAGGCTTAAAGCTTGATACCGATACGATTCGGGATTGGAGCGAGCGGGAGTCGGAAGAAGCGCTGGCGTATTTAGAACGCCAAATGGATTATCGCTTGATGGAGGTATCGGCTGATCAAGCTGTCCCACATGAAGGCATCCGGGTCATGCAGTTTTTGGGGATGCCGGAGCCGTTTATCGACACCATTAAGCACTATCTTGGAGATAAAAATGACGAAACTAAATCTTGATCAACAGAAGATTCAAGAGGCTAGAGATTTGGCGGCAGCAATTGCCGAAGATACCCAGCGATTCGTAGAGGCGCATACCACCGTTACGGTGGAGCGGACCATTTGCCGGTTGTTCGGTATTGACGGAATTGACGACAATGGTGTGCCGCTGCCAAATGTGCTGATCGATCATCTGGTAGAAAAAAACGGCTTGAGTAGTGGCATCAGCTACTACCTGGCCAATGCAATGCTGGTTACTTCTAACACACCGCAGGAATTGGCGGAAGCTGTGTCCCGCGGGGAAATCGATTTGACAACATTTCCGGCCCAATCGCAAGCTGAAATCGAACAGTTGCTCAATACTATGGCAACACAAGTGGCAGATAGGATTTCCGAAAACCGAAAAACCCGGACTGAACTACTGGATAAATATGGTGACAAGACCGGTCCGTTGCTCTATGTCATTGTTGCGACAGGTAATATCTACGAAGATATCACCCAGGCAAAAGCGGCCGCTAAGCAGGGAGCTGATGTCATCGCTGTTATCCGGAGTACCGGACAGAGTTTACTTGACTATGTGCCATACGGTGCTACCACCGAAGGCTTTGGCGGTACGATGGCGACTCAGGAAAACTTCCGATTGATGCGGGCAGCCCTCGATGAAGTCGGTGATGAGCTGGGGCGTTATATCAGATTGTGCAATTATTGTTCTGGGCTGTGTATGCCTGAGATTGCAGCCATGGGCGCATTTGAACGGCTTGATGTCATGCTGAATGATGCCCTCTACGGTATCCTGTTCCGTGACATCAATATGAAACGGACCATGATCGACCAGTACTTCTCCCGCATGATCAACGGTTTTGCCGGGGTCATCATCAACACCGGAGAGGACAACTACTTAACGACTGCTGATGCTTATGAAGAGGCTCACACTGTATTGGCTTCTCAGTTTATCAATGAGCAATTTGCCTTGAGAGCCGGACTGCCGGAAGAACAGATGGGTCTGGGACATGCATTTGAAATGGATCCCGATATGACCAATGGCTTTTTATTTGAGATCGCTCAAGCTCAGATGGCCAGAGAGATCTTCCCGAAAGCCCCTCTTAAGTATATGCCGCCTACCAAGTTTAAGACCGGTGACATCTTCCGGGCTCAGGTTCAGGATACGCTGTTCAATATCATCACTGTCTTGACGCACCAGAGGATCCATTTGCTCGGTATGCTGACCGAGGCGATCCATACACCGTTTATGAGTGACCGAGCGATTTCCCTTGACAATGCTTCTTATATCGTTCGAACCATGCAGGATTTGGGAGATGAAATTACCTTTAAAGAAGTTGGACTGGTTCAAGCCAGAGCGCAACATGTATTAAGTGATGCCTTGGGGATCCTAAGCGAGATCGCCGGCATCGGCTTGTTTGAAACACTTGAGCAGGGTAAGTTTGCCGGGATCAAACGCTCACCGCAACGTGGAAAAGGGTTAGATGGTGTTGTCCAAAAGGATCACAGCTATATCAATCCCTTCATTGAATTGTTTATGCAAGGAGGCCGGTCATGATGGAAGATAAGACAACCGGCATGAACCGGGTAGCGCCTTATGGCGACACCTTAAATGACGGTAAGGTTCAATTCAGCTTTACGCTGCCGGTGCCTAATGATGAGCGCGGCATCGAAGCGGCAAAAATGTTGGCCAAACAGATGGGTGTCAGAGAGCCCCTGGTTACGGCCCATAAGACACTGGACAAGGATTTTACTTTCTACATTATCTATGGATCGGTGTCACACACGGTCAATTTGGATGATATTCAGGTAGAGGTATCTCAAAATGAAGTCATGACGATGGATGAGACTGATGATTATATCCGCAGTCGAATCGGACGCAAGATAGTTATTATTGGAGCCTCGACCGGAACGGATGCCCATACGGTCGGTATCGATGCCATCATGAACATGAAGGGTTATGCCGGTCACTATGGGCTAGAGCGTTATGATATGATCGATGCCTACAACCTGGGATCACAGGTGACGAATCAAGAATTTATTGAGGCAGCCATTGAGCTCAAAGCCGATGTATTGATGGTGTCACAGACCGTCACTCAAAAGGATGTTCACGTT
>JAAZLX010000015.1 GCA_012799095.1 Tissierellia bacterium | reverse complement strand
TAAAAAATAGGAGTATCGATGAGTAACAAAATACAGGACTTACAGGATCGCCGGCGTAAGATCGAAGCTGGCGGCGGACCGGAGAGAATCAAGAAACAGCATGCTTCCGGCAAATTGACCGCACGCGAGCGAATCAATCTGCTGTTTGATGCTGATAGTTTTGTCGAGCTGGACGCGTTTGTCAAGCACCGCAGCACCAATTTCGGCATGGAAAAGGTCGATGCCGCGGCTGAGGGTGTTGTCACCGGTTACGGTTATGTCGACGGACGAGTAGTCTATGCGTATGCTCAGGATTTTACCGTTATCGGGGGGAGCCTGGGTCAGATGCATGCCGAAAAGATCGTCAAAGTGCAAGAATATGCCATGAAAGTCGGCGCACCGGTCGTCGGGATGAATGATTCGGGTGGCGCTCGCATTCAAGAAGGTGTTGACGCACTGAGCGGCTATGCCAAGATTTTTTATAACAACACGATCTCATCCGGTGTGATCCCTCAGATCACAGCGATCATGGGACCTTGTGCCGGAGGGGCAGTCTATTCACCCGCATTGACGGACTTTATCTTTATGGTGGATGAAACTGCTAAAATGTTTATCACCGGACCTGATGTTATTAAAGCCGTTACCGGAGAAGAAGTAACCGCGGAAAAATTGGGCGGATCAAAAACGCACAACAGTACCAGTGGTGTAGCACAGTTTCGCGGAGCTACTGACCAGGAAGTTATCACTGACATCCGTAAATTGCTGGGCTTTTTACCTTCCAACAATCTGGAAAAGGCCCCGGCCCATGATATGGGTGAATTGAGAGAACACATCGCTTCTCTGGATACCATCGTGCCGGACAGTCCCAATCGGGCGTATGACATGTATTCGATCATTGAATCGCTGGTAGACAATGGTGATTATCTCGAATATCAAAAATATTATGCTACAAATATGATCACATGCTTTGCTCGCATCGGCGGTCAAAGTGTCGGCATCATTGCCAACCAGCCGAAGGTGATGGCCGGTTGTCTCGATGTGAATGCGTCAGACAAAGCAGCTCGGTTTGTTCGCACATGTGATGCCTTCAATATTCCTTTGTTGACCTTAGTCGACGTTCCCGGCTTCTTGCCCGGTACCGATCAGGAGTTTAACGGGATCATTCGCCACGGAGCCAAGCTGCTTTATGCGTATTCCGAAGCCACCGTGCCCATGGTGACGATGATCATCCGAAAAGCTTATGGTGGAGCCTACATTGCGATGTGCTGTAAGGAGCTCGGATCGGATATGGTTCTGGCCTGGCCGACAGCGGAAATCGCGGTTATGGGTGCATCCGGAGCTGCGAATATCATCTTCCGTAAAGACATCAAAGATTCGGATGATCCGGAAGCAACCAGAAAAGAAAAGATTGCCGAATACGAAGAAGGCTTTGCCAACCCCTATCAGGCTGCTCAGCGTGGTTATGTTGACGACGTCATCGTGCCATCCGAGTCCAGACTTCGACTGATCGACGCTTTCCGTATGCTTGAGAGTAAAAAAGCTGACAAGCCGCTCAAGAAACACGGCAATATACCCGTATAGGAGGATGAATGGAACGTTTTGCTGATCCAACGATCCTTGAGACAATGTCGGTTGGAGAAAAACTGCTTGATTCCCTGTTGGTAATGGTTCTGGGAATGGGTGTAACATTTCTTGTTCTGGTCTTTCTGATGTTTAGCATCGGAGTGCTCAGGATATTGTTTCAAGGCAAAAAAGCAACTGAAGATAAAGCCCGCCCTAAGCAGCCGGTGGCAGCGCCGGCCAAAGCGAACACTGCGGGTGATGATGATGAGCTGATCGCTGTCATCAACGCTGCCATAGCCGCTTCACAACAAGAAGATATTATTGCTGTCATCGCCGGTGCGATCGCTGCCATGGAAACGTCAGGCCGACGACTGAAGATCCAATCGATTCGTCGGGTTACTGATCCAATGCCGATATGGGCCCAGGATGGCCTGATGAAAAATATGAGAAGGATTTAAGGAGAAAAATATGAAAACATACAATATCACAGTCAATGGAACGACATATGCTGTTCAAGTTGAAGAAGTTATGGGCAATGGAGCACCGGCACCCGCACCGGCAGCCCCGGCCCCAGCACCGGCAGCCCCGGCTCCCGCGGCGGCACCAGCTCCGGCAGCAGCACCTGCTCCTGTAGCGGCACCCGCACCGGCTCCTGCAACCGGAGGTGGGGAAGGTACAGTCAGTGCACCGATGCCCGGAACAGTCCTTGATGTGCTAGTTTCTGAAGGTCAAGCTGTCAAACAAGGCGATGTTCTGGTCATTTTAGAAGCCATGAAGATGGAAAATGAAATCATGGCTGCTGAAGACGGAACCGTCGGTAAAATCTACACATCCAAAGGCGCTGCTGTCAATACGGGTGATGCACTGTTAGATGTCGAATAGGGAGAACGAATGCTAAATATATTGCTCGAATTTTTTCAATCCTCGGGCTTTAGCGTGGCAACGATTCAACAAGTCGGGATGATTCTGGTCAGTTTTGTCCTGTTATACCTGGCTATTGTGAAAAAGTATGAACCGCTATTGCTTCTCCCGATCGCTTTCGGGATGTTCCTGGTCAACCTGCCAGGCGCCAACTTAATGAATCCACCGACGGATGATCAGGCCGGGGGACTGCTATATTACTTCTCCATGGGAATCGAACTGGGAATTTATCCGCCGCTCATTTTCTTAGGCGTCGGAGCGATGACCGACTTTGGTCCGCTGATCGCAAACCCCAAGAGTTTGCTATTGGGGGCAGCTGCTCAATTCGGAATTTTTATGACCTTCTTTGGCGCGATCCTGTTAGGATTTAATGCTCAGGAAGCCGGCTCGATTGGTATCATCGGTGGTGCCGATGGACCAACAGCCATCTTTACGACTGCGAAACTGGCGCCCCATCTGCTGGGACCAATCGCGGTTGCGGCGTATTCTTATATGGCGTTGGTCCCGATCATTCAACCACCGATCATGAAGCTGCTCACGACCAAAGAAGAACGGGCCATCAAGATGGTTCAATTACGTGAAGTTTCACGGACTGAACGGATCATCTTCCCGCTTTTTGTAACGCTGATGGTCAGCCTGTTCGTTCCACCGGCAGCACCTCTGGTTGGGATGCTGATGTTAGGCAACTTATTCCGGGAAGCACTGGTGGTCGACAAGTTGAGAGAAATGGCTTCCAATGCACTGATGTATATTGTCACCATTTTTCTGGGGATCAGTGTTGGAGCCAAAGCGACAGCCGAAGCATTCTTCAGTCCCACCTTTATCGCTATTCTGCTGTTGGGCGTAGCAGCATTTGCCTTCGGTACAGCAGCAGGTATATTGTTGGCGAAGCTGATGAATAAGCTGTCGAAGACCCAGATCAATCCGCTGATCGGTTCCGCCGGTGTGTCGGCCGTTCCGATGGCTGCCCGGGTTTCGCAAGTCGTCGGCCAGGAAGCCAATCCATCGAACTTTTTGCTGATGCATGCGATGGGGCCCAATGTAGCCGGTGTTATCGGATCTTCCATTGCCGCAGGGGTCTTATTGACCCTGTTCGGATAACTTTAAAATACTGACACAGGCGATAGCGATGGGTGGACATGTTCGTACCGGCCTAGAAGATGTGGGCGAAATGAGTCCCGGTATTCATGCATCCAATGCTTGTTGGTAGAACGAATCGTTAAGATCGCTCATGCAACCGGACGTGAAATCGCTACTCCGGATGAAGCCAGACAAATACTCAGCTTAGTCTAAGCTTCATCGATCGCTCATGTAATAAAATACAGAATGGCTAGTCTCTGATACGAGATTAGCCATTTTTAGTGCTCAAATACTTTAATAAAAAGATATAATAGACATAGAGCAGGAGCAGATAATGAACATTTGTGGTGTCTATTTCAGTCCGACCGGAACAACCGAAAAAGTAATAAAAGTGCTTGTAAATTCAGTGTCAGATCGGCTTGATCAGGCAAGTATACGCTTGGTTGATTTCACACCATTATCAGCCAGACAAAAACCATTACACTTCCAATCAGATGATTTGGTGTTGTTTGGCATGCCAATCTATGCCGGACGCGTCCCAAATCTTATGCTTCCCTTTCTCAGGCGGATTAAGGGAGCAGGAGCTCAGGCAGTGGCTGTCGTTGTTTATGGTAATCGTCACTTTGATGATGGTTTAGTCGAGCTTGTTCGATTATTGGAACGGGCCGGAATGCAAGTGATCGCAGCCGGGGCGTTTATCGGTCAACACGCCTTCTCAAACACATTGGCCCAAGGTCGGCCGGACGAAACAGATCTTGGTATAGTCGAGTCATTTGCTCAAGCGATTGTAGAGAAATTATCGCAAACAGAGTATGGAACACTCGATCTGCCGGGAGATCATCAGCCAGCGACTTACTATCAACCCAGAAACGAATATGGAAGTGGTATCGATATCAGACCGGTCAAACCTGTGACCGATATGGATCGATGTACCGATTGTAAGCTTTGTGCCCGGATATGCCCATTAGGTTCCATTGATTTTGCTGATGTTTCACATATTTCGGGAATTTGCATGAAATGCTGTGCCTGTGTCAAATGTTGCCCGGTCAATGCCAAGACCTTTGTCGACCAAGACTTTTTATTCCATGTCAAAGATCTCGAACAGACATGTCAGACCAGACGGGATGCCGGATTTTGGATCTAAATCGATTGGAGGTCGAGAAGTAAGTTCGATCGGCGTTGCAACGGAATAATCAGGGGTATCTTGTTGGTGATGATTCTTCTTTACTTCAATGAGTAAAAACAGGAGGTTTTCTATGAAAAAGATTGTAGTGAACCTGAGCGGGGGACTAGCGCGATTAGTCGATGATTTCCCTCAAGCTCATGTTGTACCGGTCGAAACCTACCATGACTTACTACTCGAACTATCTGATGCTGATGGACTGGTCACCTATGCCTTGACTGACAATATGCTTGATCAAGCAGAGCAATTGAAGTATGTCGCCAGTCTATATGCCGGAGTTGACAAATTGCCACTAACCAGACTGAAAGATGAAGGAATCATACTGACCACCGGTCGAGGCATCCATATCATCCATATGGCAGAGTATGCTATCATGATGATGATTCTGCATGCCCGGGGCCTGGACAAGCTGTTAGGCCAACAAAGACAGCGTATATGGGCAGGTGCCGACGAGAACCCGCAAGATCAGATCCACGGAAAAAAACTGGGGATCATCGGACTTGGGGCGATCGGTCAGGAAGTTGCTAAAAAAGCCTCACTGATGGGTATGGAAGTGGTTGGAGTCCGAAGAAGCGCTCAGGCTACAGAATATGTTTCTGAAGTCTATGGTATGGAAGACGGCATCGAAAAAGTTGTTAGTGACTGTGATTATGTCATCAACTTGTTGCCCCACACTCCGGAGACTCATCATCTGATCGACAAAACGTTCTTTGATCTGCTCAAACCATCGGCCTGTATGATCAACATGGGACGGGGCGATACCGTCAATGAGGATGATTTGTATCAGGCACTGGTCAATCGTCAATTCAAACGCTACATCAGTGACGTGTTCAATGAAGAGCCGCTTGATCCTGAGAGCAACTTATGGGAGCTGGACAATATCGTCATTACACCACATATCAGCGGCCCAAATGTCCGGTATCTCGACAAAGCTTATCCTATCGTGAAACAAAATCTAACGGCTTTTCTTGAGGAGAACTATGAGGAAATGGTCAATGTCTACTCCCATGAGCGGGGCTATTAGTAAGGAGAAAAGATGGATCTAAAAGAATTAGTATATAAGAATCGGACGGTACGGCGATATGACCAATCGAAAGCGATCCCGATGAAAGATCTGGAAGAAATAGTCGATCTGGCTCGGGTATCATCTTGTGCCGGAAACAATCAAGCGCTTAAGTATGTCATAGTAAATCATCCTGATATGTGCCGGGTCGTATTTGATCATCTCAAATGGGCCGCCTCCTTGCCCGATTGGGACGGACCAAAGCAAGGAGAGCGACCGACGGCTTATATCATAGCCTTTCATGATGAATCGATTTCGAAGAACATACTGTGGGATCTCGGTCTTGCTGTACAGAACCTCACCCTGGGGGCAACGGAAAAAGGCTATGCCGGGTGTCAATTTGCCAGTGTAAATCGACCTTCGCTCAAGCAAGCGCTTGGAATCGAAGACGAAAACCTTAAGCTACTGATGGTGCTGGCCCTCGGTGTTCCGCTGGAAGAAGTGATTTTGACAGATATTCCGGACAGCGGTGAAACGGTGTACTGGCGAGATCAAAACCAGGTCCACTTTGTACCAAAGCGGAAGTTGGAAGAGATCGTTCTAAAAAAGATATAACCATAAAAATCTCCTGCCGGAAAGACAGGAGATTTCTTCATTTTCAACAGTACATCAGATGATCTGTTTAAATTTGGCGACACCTTTTGTTCGAATGTATTGATATAGCACGATCGCCATGATCAGATAGAAGCCGAAGGCAATATAGAGTATATTGTCACCGATGTATTTTCTCAGCCAGTATAAGACGAACAACAGCAGGATCGTTGCCATCATGACGCCGAGCGAACCAATAATGACACTGGCGCTGTTTTTGACCACAGCAGTGTCACTCGGGGCATCCAGTTTGGTGTAGAACAGGTTGGCGATCAATCCGATAAAGGCGGAGACACACGTCGCCAGTATCGGTAAGACAAAGATCATGACTCTCTCGATCATGGATAGATCAAACAGATAATTGGCGATGATCCCGGCTACGATCACAGCCGGGGTGACAATGATCAGGTTGAGAAGGATCTTGGCATGCAGAATGCTAAGGGTCGTCACAGGAAGTGATTTAAGAATCCACAACCGGCTACCTTCGAGTGATATACTTGGCGCTGTGGTATTATTGACACTCAGCACGCTGATGATCGCGGCAATGATGATCAGTCCGACCGGGATGCCAACGATCTGCAGAGTATATTCAAACTCTGCCAGCATGCTTTGCTGGAACAACAGGAAGATCGCTCCACCCATCAATATCAGTGGTCCGATGATGGTGTTGATAAAGTAAGTCGGTGTGCCGAAATATTGCTTGAACTCCTTTCGCAGGAGAGCTTTCATCGGTGTTTTTCGTTTCGACGGTCCGCGGTATTCTTCTGACTTGGTGCGGATCGACATACCGGAAATGATATCCAAAAACCGGGTCGACAGTAACCAGCTGATCAGACCGAGCGGAATGAGTGATACCACCGTCAGATACAGCAGGGAGAGCAAGTCGGCATCGACCAGAATATCCCTGACCCAGTAAAACGGTGTAGCCAGGAACAGCAAGCGCGAAGGAAGAGAAGTCGGTGCAAGAGTTTCACCCATCATGACGCTTTGCATCTGAAATACAAAAAACAACAGCACGCCCATCGCACCCAGCAGGAGGCCATTCATGACCATGGGTGACATTTTTGTTCTGGACTGGATACGGCTGAACAGATAGCCCAGGATCAGTGCCAACACGGTTGAAATCATGGGCAGGAGCAGGATGACCGCCAGGAATAAGGGATAGGCAGTCCACGGCAAAGCCTGATAACGGCTATAAGCAAACAGACTGGGAGCCATCATAAAAAAGTTTATGATCAATGCTTCACCGTAAACAGCGACCAGCTTAGCTGCCATAACGGTTTGGGGCTGAAGCGGCAAGCTCAGCAAAAAGATGGTATCCTTGGCTTGAAAGATAATGCCGTTGGCACCCATGACGATCATCAACAGACTTAATAATACGGCAATGCCACTCATGATGACAAATACTCTGTCAAGCGTACCGAGCATATGGAAGGCTTGTGCCATGGAGAAGGAATAGATTCCGCCTATATAAAGACCCAGGCCGGCCAACAGTAACAGCATCAACCAGATCGAACGGGATTGCCGTTTTTTTCTTCCCACATTGGAAGTGAAGCTCAGCAGCTGTTTTAGTTGAATGATAAAGAGCTTTCGCATCACTTTCATCAGACGACCTCAGACTGGGATAACTCAACGAAGATATCCTCTAAACTTTCTTTTTGAGTCAATTCTTCGGTGACACCCTGGACCACCAGCTTGCCTTTTTTAATGATTGCTATCTCATCACAGATCTTTTGTGCGACTTCAAGCACGTGGGTGGAAAATAAAACAGCACCACCATTGTCACAAATGTCACGTAAATAGCCTCTGAGAGAACGGGCGGCGATTGGGTCGAGACCGACAAATGGCTCGTCCAACAGCATCAGCTTGGGCTCATGGATAAGAGCGCCGATCAGGGCGAGTTTTTGTTTCATACCATGTGAATAGCTGGACACTCGATCAGACAGGTTGGATTCGATCTCAAAGGTGCGGGCATAACGGTGGATCCGTTCCTGTCGAACAGCATCATCCAGCTGATAGACATCGCTGATAAAGTCGAGGTATTCCGCACCGGTCAGAAATTCATATAATTCAGGATTATCGGGTATAAATGCAGTCACGGATTTGACCCGGATGGGATCTTTTTCGATGTCTGTTCCGTTGATTTCGATGGTTCCTCCGTCAAAGTCCAGTATGCCGGCGATCGAACGCAGAGTTGTCGTTTTACCGGCACCGTTGTGCCCGATAAAACCGACCAGCGTCCCCGGCTTGACATGTAGATTAAGTTTGTCAACGGCTAAGAAGTCACCGTAGTGTTTGGTATAATTCTCGATTTTTAACATAAATTCCCCCGTTTGCTTTTGCTATAATTGTAACATACTGAAACTGTACCAAATGGGTCATTCATGGAAAGTAGAAGGAAATAATATATGCGTTTAACCATTTTACAGCGATTAAAATCAGCATCTGATTATATTTCAGGACAGCAGCTCAGCCGGGAGCTCCAGGTTTCGCGTGCGGCTATCAATAAACACATCATGGCACTCAGGGATATGGGCTATCAAATCGAATCGATCACCAATCGGGGATATCGGCTACAGGATAAGCAGATGATCAATCAGTTGGAACTTGAATTGTTGGTAAGGGCTGGTGGATATCCGGTGACACCGGTATTTTATGAAACAATCGACTCTACCAACCGGGCGGCCAAGCAAATGGCACAACATGGTCTGATCGTTGCACTGGAGCAGACCCACGGCAAAGGACGGCGGGGGAGAGACTGGATCTCTGCCAAAGGTCAAGGTTTATATGTAAGTTTGGTCCTTATGCCCCAGTTGCCTCCGGAGGTCATTTCAGCAATCACTCAACTGGCCGGCCTATGTGTTGCCAAAGCGATCGGCCCGGAGGCCAGGATCAAATGGCCGAATGATGTCTACATCAAGGATAAAAAAGCATCAGGAATTTTGACAGAACTAATCACCCAGGCTGACCTGATCGAGAAACTGATCATTGGGATCGGGGTGAATTTTAATCCGGTAAACGACATGGACACCGCGACATCTCTGGCAGAGCAAGGCAAAGATCTTTCGATGATCGAGTTTTTGGATCAATTTCTCAAATTGTGGTTTCAAGCCTATCCCCAATTTCTGGAACAACCTGATCTGAGCTATTGGCTGGAAGAAATCAATCAGCGATCGCTCCTTCAAAATAAATCAGTCCAGATCTCCGGGATAGATGATGTCGGAACATTTCTCGGGATCGATGCCCAGGGACACGCTATTATCGAAGGTGAGAGCCGTCATATGTTGAGCTATGGCGAAATCAGTCTGAAAGGGTGGAAGTGATGCTGCCTAAAATAATGACAGCTCCGATGGCCGGTATCACCGATGCGCCCTATCGAAAAATCTGTCGTGAAATGGGTCTGGAACTGGCTTATACTGAGATGGTGTCTTCCCGCGGTTTGATCTTTGGGAATGAACGGACAGAAGACTATGTTGATCGTTCGGATGAAGGTTCATCATTAGGTATTCAACTATTCGGCAACCAGCCGGAAGTTATGGCAAATGCAACTAAAAGGCTGGAAGAACTTGTAAAATACGAGTATTTAGATATTAATATGGGCTGTCCGGCTCGTAAGATCATGTCAAACCGTGATGGATGCGCGCTGATGCGTACACCGATCCTGGCCGGGGACATCATCCGTTCGATCCGCCGGGTAACCACCAGGCCGCTCAGCGCCAAGATGCGCCTGGGGCTGACCAAAGGATCGATCAATGTGTTGGAGGTGGCCAAACGAGTCGAGGAAGCCGGAGCTGACTTTATTATTGTTCACGGACGGACAGCTGATCAAATGTATTCCGGAACTGCCGATTGGGATACTATCGCCCGGGTGAAACAGGCAGTGTCGATCCCGGTGATCGGCAATGGCGACATATTTACACTCGATGACTATATCGACAAACAGGAATACGGTGTTGATGGCTTTATGTTGGCTCGCGGGATCCAGGGAAACCCGTGGCTGATCCGAGATATCTTATTATTTGAAGAAACCGGTGTCCGAAGTACTCGGCCCGGTCTGGCTGAAAAGGTCGAGGTGGCTCGACGTCATTTGGACTATATTATACAAATCAAAGGAATAGGCGCAGTACCCGAGTTTCGCAAGCATGCGGCATGGTATTTTAAGGGTATCCCGGGGAGTGCAAAATTTCGGGCAGCTCTATCAAGTCTGAACACACCGCAAGAGTTTCGTGATCTGACTGAGCGCTGGCTTGACATTCAGGGGTAAGCATACTACAATAGTCGCATTAAATACGGAGGTAGAACACTTGTTAAACCCGAATAAAGAAGTTATCCTTACAACTGACGGTCTACAGAAGTTGGAACAGGAACTAGAAGTATTAAAAGTGGTCAAACGCCAGGAGATCGCTGAACGGATCAAAGAAGCCCGAACCTTCGGAGATCTCAGTGAAAACGCCGAATATGACGAAGCAAAAAACGCCCAGGCAGAATTAGAGCTTCGGATAGAAAAACTCGAAAACATCCTGAAATTTGCCATTGTGGTCGATGACGATGACATTCCCAAGGGAATCGTCTACGTTGGATCGATCGTCAAAGTGAAAAATCTGACTCATGAAGAAACCGAGACTTTTGAAATAGTCGGTGCCCGTGAGGCGGATCCGTTTAACGGCAGGATTTCACATGAATCACCGATCGGTGCAGCTTTGATGGGAAAGAAAAAGGGCGACACAGTCGATGCACACACCCCATCCGGCACGATCAAATTTAAGGTCATGTCGATCACAAAATAGGAGAATTAAATGTCACAAGAAATCACCGACCTGAGACAAATACGGATCGAAAAGCTCCGACGTCTACAGGAAAAAGGGACAGACCCCTTTCGGATCGAAAAGTTTGATAGGACCCATCAAAGTCAAGATATCGTGGAGCAGTTCGATGAGCTGAACGGTCAGACCGTGTCTATCGCCGGTCGTGTGATGACCAAAAGAATGATGGGTAAAGCCTCGTTTATCCACATCCAGGACATGT
>JAAZLX010000089.1 GCA_012799095.1 Tissierellia bacterium | reverse complement strand
TCCCCTATGCTGAGACCAGAAGCTATCAAGACATTGCCATCGCCATTGGCAATCCCAAAGCTGTTCGGGCGGTCGGGGGAGCCAATGCGATCAACCGGATCCCGATCATTATCCCGTGTCACCGGGTGATCGGCAAGAGCGGTAAGCTGGTCGGATTCGGCGGAGGCCTCGAGGGTTTAGAAATCAAACAGTTCTTAATCAATTTGGAGCGTTCGAATGCAGCTGACGATTGACCCGCAGGTGGTCGAGGAATTAAAAGCCAAAGATGCCCGTCTGGCTCAGGTGATCGAGCATCTCCCGGTACCGGTTCGCAAGCAATCGCCGGATTTGTTCGAAGCGATCATTTCGAGCATCGTATCGCAACAGATATCGACCAGGGCAGCTGAAACGATCATGCAACGTATGGTCGATCAAATAGTCAAAATTACTCCGGAAAGCATTATCAGCCTTGAGATCGACGATATTCAGGCATTTGGAATGTCCTTTCGCAAAGCCGGCTATATTGCCGGTGTCGCTCGTCAAGTTGTAGCTGGCAAGTTGAATTTAGATGAACTGTCTTCTTTGTCAGATGAAACGGTCGTCAAACAACTGACAAAACTACCCGGGATCGGGCCGTGGACGGCCGAGATGCTGTTGATCTTCAGTTTGGGCCGGGAAGACGTTTTGAGCATTTCGGACCTGGGTATTCAGCGCGGAGTCGAGCGGGTCTATGGCTCGGGTTTTGTCAATCAAAAAAGCCTGCTGCAGCTCAGGGAGCGTTTCTCGCCCCATGGCACGGCAGCTGGCCTTTATTTTTGGCATGTTGCGGGGTTGAGTCCGACCGATTGGGCTGATCTGGATCAATCACTATTCCGGTAGGATCTCAATTCCGGTCCAACAAATTCATAGTATTCGCACACCGCTGTCAGACGACTGAATATGTCATCCTGATAGCGGTTTTTTAATTCTCTCAGACTGAGATTGGTCGAGATGAGAAAGGCTTTTTTTGTTCTGACTCGATAATTGATCAGGTTGAACAGATTGCTCCTGACAAAATCGGTCAGGTTTTCTTTGCCCAAATCATCAATGATCAACATATCAGCTTGACGGAGAGTGTGCTTGTGAGCCTGACGATCAGAGAAGTCGATATCAAACAAATCCGGTGCGGTCTGGTAGACGACTACCATGCCCTGTTCAGCCAATGTTCCGGCCAGGGCGGTCGACAGGTAGGTTTTACCAACTCCGGGGATGCCCTGAAATATCAAACTACTTCCGGGATGATGTTCAAGGTCTTTGACATATTCCTGCATGGCCTGATAGATCATTTCTGCCTGTTCTCGCTGATTGTCGGCAAATATATCACTCTTCCAGTCGGCCAAGGTCCGTCCGGTTTCAAGCAATGATTGCTCCTGATAGACCGCCTGGGCCAGTGCCTGCTTGAAACAGTGACAGTCCTCTGCTCCCAAACGCCCGCTGTCTTGACAGTCATTACAGACATAGCCCGGGTTTAAGTAATTGGCCGGATAGCCGTTTTCCTTGAGAAGTCCGGCCTGAGCTTGATAAAATGCTTTATGGCGTGATGCCAGCTCAAGATCGATCGCTTCATCGCTCAGTCCGGCATCGAGGCCGGCTTGGATCAGCGTTTCGATCAGCTTGAGATGATCTCTTTCAAGTTGAGCCATTCGGTTATCTAGTTGATACATTTCATTTTTTCGACGCCGGATCTCAACTTCTCGATCCAAGCGACGTTGAGCATATTCCAGGCGAAGTTTTTGTCGTGGATTCATCGTCTTTTCCTAAACAGTTCGTCAAGCCCGCTATCGGTAGGTTCTGCTTTGTCTGTACCTTCAAATTGATTTTTGAAAACCGCGTTTAAGTAGGCCATCGAGGGATTACGTTTCCGCAGGGTTATTTCTGTCAGCTTGGTCAGGATATCTTCCAGCGAAAAGTTGTACTCATCCAGCCAGATATCAATGCTTTTCTTGTCACCGGCAGTCGGCTGATCATAGGGTTTGCCCAATGATCGCAAGACTTCTTTGTACTGCATGGCCCGCAGGTTGAGACGTTGTTTTAACTCCAGAACGCCCTCCAGATCTTCTACGCCGTGTTCGACCCAGTAACGTAAATGTTCCAGGGCTTTTTTAGCCCGGTAACGGTTGCGTCGGGCTTCTTCAAATGCCATGGCGACCACTTCAGGTGAGACAGGGTGGGCTTGCAGAAAGGGAATCAGCTGTTGACGCTCTGATTCGGATAGAGCGACCGCCAGGGAATGGTCAACCTCACGAAAGACATCGATCAGGTAGGGATTGGCTTCCAGTGAAGTCGGTAATGTCTTGCGACTGAAATTGCTTTCCAGGTAGACATTACGAATCGAGAGATAGAAAATATCGGGATCGGTGTCATCATCAATGATTTTAACAATTCCCTGGCTTTCCCAATAGCGGAAACTGGTCAGGACGTCCATTGGATCGACCGATAGGCGTGAGGCGATTCGCTCAAGGGTGGGGCCTTTTTCCTCCATCAGCAATTTTAAGCCGAGCAGATAGACCTTGATATCAAGGCCTTCAGCATAGGGCATAAATTCTTCTAAAAATAAATTTTCGATCGCGGTCATGCCCAGATCGAACTGGGCGGTCGACATTTGAATACTCATATTGCACTCCTGAAACCATTATAACTGAAATCATCGCCAACGGGAAAATCACCGGCTGATCAGTCATTACAAAAACATAATATATGGCATATTTGGATCGATTTTAGCTGTTCCAGCCCGATTCAGCTTAAACTAACCTAGAAATCAAACTTTGGAAGAAATCGTTGATTTACATTGTTTTTTAGACACGAAGCATTTAGGTTGAAAAACATATGTTTTTTTAAAAAACGGGTTAAACTTTCGTTTATTGTGCCAAACATCGGTTTTGAAAAAATGGTATACTCCCGATTCGGAGGAAAAATGAAACAACCAATTCGATTCGTTCGCATAATCGGATGCCTGGTGATCGTCCTGCTTTTACTTACCCCGGCGAGTTACGCCGACACCCCGGCACCGATAGATGACTGGATGGAAACGATTGAAGAGTCCTATCTCAATAGAGCTTACATAGACATGGACGGAGCCTATCTCGGCCAATGCGTCGATCTGGCTTTTTTCTATGCTGCTGACATCTTCGATCACGTCGGTTTTCGTCAAACTATAGGGCTCGGAAACGCCAATCAGTTGTTCTGGTCGGCTTCCGATGACTACTTTGAAGCGATTCCATATCAGGGACAACCACCCCAGGTCGGGGACATAGTTTCCTGGGACCATTATGCCAATGGTCATGTCGGGATCGTGTTTGAAGTGACAGAAGATCGTTTTTTCATCTATGAACAAAACTCAAACATGATGGGAACAGCTCCTGTTACCATCCGCGAAATCGTTGCACCTGACTACGGTCTGCCGTATATGAGCTATCAGCCGATCGGTTATCTTCGCCCCATTCTGGAGACAGAACCGGTTGAGCCGACCCCGGCACCGATATCTGTCATTGACGTGCAACACTAAGCAACTTCGGTTGCTTTTTTTTGTGGTCGTGATAGGATATTTGTCAGGAGAATTATGATTGAATATTGCTCGCTGGCCAGCGGAAGCTGCGGTAACAGCCATTATATAAAAGCCGGACAATTGGATATCTTGGTCGATGTAGGCATGAGCGCCAAATACATCCGGGAAGCGCTGGGGCAGATCGGGGAGTCGATGGCGGACATCGATGCCGTGTTTATCACCCATGAGCACTCAGACCATATCAAAGGCTTGGCAGTCCTTGCCAAGCGGTTTGACTTTCGTATCTTTATGTCGCACTCGATCTATCGGCTCCTTCAAGAACAACTGAGCCATATCGCACCGGAGCGCTTCGTCTTCATTGAAGATGGTGTGCTGGAGCTGGGTGATCTAAAGATCGAGATCTTTTCGGTCTCTCACGATGCCACCCAGACCTTTGGCTTCACTTTCGAGCAGGCGTCTAAGAAGATCGGGATCGCAACCGATATCGGTTTTATCAGCCCAATCGCCAGAGCGGCCTTAAGTGATTGTGACTTCT
>JAAZLX010000088.1 GCA_012799095.1 Tissierellia bacterium | reverse complement strand
ACCAAAAGATGGGAAACCGATCACTACACCGACACAGGACATGGTATTAGGCAGTTACTACATGACCATCATTCTCGACGGTGTCAAGGGAGAAGGTTCAACCTACCGGAACTATGATGAGATGCTTCTGGCCTATGAAAACGGGTCAGTCGATCTTCATGCCAAAGTGAAAGTCAGGGTCCAACTGAATTCGGACGATCCGGGACAACTGGTCGAAAGCAGTGTCGGGCGGTTTATCTTTAACCAGCAAATACCGCAGGATATCGGATTGGTCGATCGATCGACCGACCCATACGGCCTTGAAATTGACGAGCTGTGTACCTCCAAGGTGCTGGGGAAGATCATCAGCCGTACGTATGAGATCAAAGGTTCGACATTGACCTCAGAAATGCTGGACCGCATCAAAGATGTCGGCTTCCATTTTGCCACCAGATCAGCTGTTACGATCAGTATGGCTGACATGGTCATACCTCATGACAAATATGAAATCATTGCCAAGTCACAAGCTGAAGTTGATGATTATCGACGGGCATTTCGCCGTGGTCTGATCAGTGACGATGAGCGACTGGAAAAGATTATTGAAATATGGACCCGGACAACCGATGATGTGACGGCATCATTGCGCAACAGCCTGGATGAAATGAACAACCTGCATATTATGAGTTACTCCGGAGCCCGGGGTAATATCAATCAAATCCGTCAGATCAGCGGTATGCGGGGATTGATGGCTTCGGCTACCGGTCGAACAGTTGAGGTCCCGATCATTTCAAACTTCCGTGAAGGTCTTTCCATCCTGGAATACTTCATATCCACCACCGGTGCCCGTAAGGGTTCAGCCGATACCGCACTGCGAACTGCCGATTCAGGTTATCTGACCCGCCGTTTGGTCGATGTATCACAGGATATCATCGTGCGGGAAAAAGACTGTGGAACAGAAGATGGGATCGAAGTCTTCACCATCATGGAAGGCAATCAGGTCATCGAACGTCTGGAAGAACGACTTTTGGGACGTTATCCGGTAGAAGATGTCAAAGGCAAACGGGGCAAAATATTGTGCCGTAAGGATCAGATGATCAACAGTGATATTGTCAAAGCGATCATCGATGCCGGTATCACGAAATTAAAAGTCAGAAGTGTCCTGGCTTGTTTGACAGATCACGGTGTCTGCAGCAAGTGTTATGGCATCAACCTGGCTGATGGACGGCCGGTCAATGTCGGCGAATCAGTCGGTACAATCGCAGCTCAATCGATCGGCGAACCCGGCACTCAGTTGACCATGCGGACCTTCCACTCGGGAGGAGTTGCAGGAACCGATATTACTCACGGTCTGCCACGAGTCGAAGAAGTGTTTGAAGCCCGTAAACCGAAAGGTCTGGCTTTGATGAGTCGGATCGCGGGTACGGTCAGCTTCCGCGAGACAGGACGGCGCAAAGACATTGTGATTACTGACGAAGAGGGCAACGAAGATGTGTCACATGTGGTCTTTGGCTCGAAGCTTCGCTTTAAAGAAGGCGATGTCGTCAGTAAAGGTGAGCAGTTGACGGATGGTTCACTCCATCCAACGGAGATTTTAGATATCACCGGTGTGACCGGGGTACAAAACTATATTGTAAAAGAAGTTCAAAAAGTCTATCGAGCCCAGGGCGTTGACATCAATGACAAGCACATTGAAATTGTTGCCAAACAGATGCTCTCGAAAATCCACATCAATGAATCCGGAGACACCGAGTTTATCCCGGGATCGAATGAAAACTATATGAACTTTGTAAAAGTGAATAAAGAAGTCGAGGCCAAAGGTGGTAAACCGGCAGAAGGCGTGCGGATCATATTGGGGATCACCAAAGCATCGCTGTCAACCGAGTCATTCTTGTCAGCCGCCTCCTTCCAGGAGACGACCCGAGTCTTGACCGATGCCTCGATTCGAGGTAAGGTCGATCATTTGATTGGTCTCAAAGAGAACGTAATCATTGGGAAACTGATCCCGGCCGGAACCGGTATCGGAAAATATAAGAACATAACTGTTTCTGATCCCAATGAGCCGATAACGCTTGACACTTAAGTGTTGACGCGCTTTGACGCCTGTGGTAACATCTATAAGGTATTGGATATTTACCATTGAGAACACGCTTTCAGCCGATGAAGGCCGCCTTCATCGGCTAAAGCTATGCTGAAACTCTAAAACAGTTTCGCTGTTTTAAATAATCAATTAGGAAAGGAGGAAACAATGCCGACAATTAATCAGTTGATTCGCAAGCAACGGTCCAGCAAGAGCCAGAAATCAAAATCACCCGCTCTTCAGCGCTCATTTAATACATTGCAAAATCGGGCAACCGAACGTTCAGCCCCGCAAAAGCGCGGTGTATGCACATCGGTAAAAACCGTTACACCGAAAAAACCTAACTCAGCTCTGAGAAAAGTCGCCCGTGTTCGTTTAACCAACGGAATGGAAGTCACAGCTTATATTCCCGGTGAAGGTCACAATCTACAAGAACACAGTGTTGTCTTACTGCGTGGCGGTCGGGTTCGGGATATTCCCGGTGTACGATATCATATCGTCCGTGGTGTGTTAGACACCGCCGGAGTCTCAGGCCGACAACAAGCCAGAAGCAAATACGGAATGAAACGACCTAAGAAATAGGGTCCTTATGGTTCAGTACCGATGAACTAAATTATTTTATGGAGGGAAGGAAAGTGCCAAGAAAAGGAAATATCCCAAAACGGGATGTATTGCCAGATCCCGTATACGGATCTAAGGTCATTACAAAATTAATTAATAATGTTATGCTTGACGGCAAAAAAGGCGTAGCTCAGGAAATTGTATACGACGCCTTATCCAAGGTCGAGCAGACAACAGAAAAAAATGCGCTGGAAGCATTTAACCAAGCCATGAACAATATTCTGCCATTGGTAGAAGTAAAAGCCCGCCGTGTAGGTGGAGCAAACTATCAAGTGCCGGTCGAAGTTCGTCCGGAGCGTCGCCAGACATTAGCATTGCGTTGGTTGGTAACTTTTGCCCGCAAGCGCAAAGAACGCACCATGACTGAGCGGTTAGCAGCAGAAATCAATGATGCGTACAACAACACTGGCGGAGCTGTAAAACGCCGTGAAGAAGTTCACAAACAAGCGGAAGCGAACAAAGCTT
>JAAZLX010000087.1 GCA_012799095.1 Tissierellia bacterium | reverse complement strand
AATATCAAGCAATATATTGATTTTTTTGAACCGATGTTAAAGCGCGATGAATCGGTGCTGCACATTGGGTTTTCTTCAGCACTGTCCGGGTCTTACAGTGCTTCCATGGTTGCCAGAAACGAGTTGCTTGAGAAGTACCCTGAGGCAGAGCTTCTGATCATCGACTCATTGGGAGCAAGCTGCGGCCATGGCATGTTGGTTGACATGGCAGCTGATCTTAGAGATCAAGAAATCCCGTTGGAAGAGGCATTCTTAGAACTAGAACAGAAAAAACTGCATATCCATCACTGGTTTTTCACGACTGATCTGACCCACCTAAAACGAGGTGGACGAGTATCGCCCGCGGCAGCCGCCTTTGGCAGTCTGCTGAATATTTGCCCGCTGATGAATATATCAAATGAAGGTAAGTTGACACCGCGGGAAAAAATACGCGGCAAGAAAAAAGTGATGGAAGAGATGGTCAATCGGATGGAAAAACATGCCGGAGCCGATTATTCAGGCAAAGTCTTTATCAGTCATTCCGATTGTCTGGACGATGCCAAGACGGTGGCAGGTCTAATTGAAAACCGTTTTCCTCATGTCCAAAAGCCGATTCGCATTGAATGGGTCGGATCTGTCATCGGTTCGCACACCGGACCGGGTACAGTCGCACTGTTCTTTCTCGGCGATGAAAGGGTCGACTAATGATATATACCGGAGTTATAGTTGCTGAGGCCTTGGAAGACCCCACATTGATCAACGAGCTGATGGTCGAAAAGGTCCGGATCACCACGAATAAACATTACCACCTGTACCAGGTAAAACTGACCATGGATACAATAGGGGACATTGCCCGCCAATTGAAAGACGATTGGTTTATGCACTTTTGGCGAGATGATCACCTGTTGGTCGTTTTTGGCGGGGGCAAACAATGCTTTCTCGACCCGGAAGATAAATCTTCCTGGGTAGAAGCAATAGCATATGGCATCAGTCGTGGTTTCGAAGAAGATCGGTTGCATTTCAGCACGCAGGGACTGTAAGCACCGTTCGGACGTTTTTTGATATAATGTAGATACTAAATCAACCGGATAGAACAAGGAGATGTTATGTTAGATGAAAAGAAATGCGAAACAGTCGCCAATTATCTCTTGCGCCGGGGAAGACCACTTGATATAGTTCGCTATCGCTTTCATAATGGAGAAACCTCAGGTCGCCATGTCCTGCAATACCTAAAATCCTTTCAAAATGAAGATGGCGGTTACGCACACGGACTGGAGTCGGATATTCAAATGCCCGTGTCAAGCCCACTCGTTACCTGGGCAGCTACCCGTATCCTGCGAAAAGTGATCGAAAGCCCGGTAACCGAGATCCAGGTCAAAATGTTGTTCGACTATTTACGAGACACGTCCGAATTTGTCAATGGACGCTGGCGAGCCAGCATCCCGGCTATGAATGATTATCCTCATGCACCCTGGTGGACTTTTGATGAAGAAACTGAGGAGCAAACATGGCGCTATAATCCGACGGCAGAGTTGGCCGGGTTTATCCTGCGCTTTAAATCACCATCATCCAATCAAACAGCTAATAATCTTTACACGAGAGCAGAAAAAATTATCAGGGCAATGATTCCCGTAATCACAGCAGACGACTACAATCTGACAGGACACGAACTTTCCAATTTCACGACGTTATATAAAGATCTCTTGATCGCCGGCCGGTTGGATCTGTTGCCGCATGATTTTGGTGACTTTTTACAAACTAAAGTCAAACAGGCTCTGACTAACGATTTAGCCGACTATCGTGCGGGTGAATACGGGAACGTTCCGTCAATGTTTATCATGAGCAAAGACAATCCCTATTATCAGGAAAACAAAGATGTGGCAGAGGATTATGCTGACTTTCTGGAGGAAACCTTAATGAAAGAAGGCTATTGGAATCCTAATTGGACTTGGGGTCAGGAAGAACTTCCCCCCGATGTCCTGGATGATTGGCGAAGCAGTCTGACGGTAGAAAATATGATCTATCTTAAAGGGCTGAAACGAGCCTGATCAATAATACTGAGTTCATCGTAAATGTGAACTAAGAACATAACATAAAGGAAACAAAAAATGAGACCTCTGCTCAAACAGAGATCTCATTTTTACTTATTTCATGTTTAGACGTCGACTCCGCCATCAACACGGATCAATTGTCCGGTGATAAATGAGGAGTCATCGGTTGCAAGAAACAGGGCTACCGTACCTATTTCACGGCCACGTCCGATACGCTTAAGAGGAGACATTTGTTTCATCGGTTCCATGGCATCTTCTCCGCCGGCACTGTCGAGCATGGCTGTCGCAATTGCCCCCGGTAAGATTGCATTGACTCGGATTTCGGGACCGAGCTCACGAGCCAGTGCTTTGGTCAGGCCGCTCATAGCATGCTTTGAAGTACAATAGCCAACTGGGCCCCAACGGGCGGAAGTGCCGGCGATGGACCCGGTATTGATGATAATGCCATTGCCTTTTTCTTTCATCAATGGAGCAACCAGCTTGGTCAGTGTCAGTGCAGATGTTACATTGACCTGCATAGCAGCATCCCACTCGTCCAGTTCGATTTGCATGGTTGGGGTTGTGCTGAGGATACCGGCATTGTTGAATAGGATGTCAACTGTTCCAAATGCTTCGACGGTTTTGTCGACAATTTGTTTCAATTCATCCCGGTTGGTCATATCGGCGATAACATAGAGAGCTTCGCCGCCGTTGCTCTCGATATTTTCGACAACTTCCTTGGCGCGAGCCTCATTTCGTCCGGTAATAACGACCTTTGCACCTTCTTCTGCAAACACATAAGCTGTGTCACGCCCCATACCGGAAGTCCCTCCGGTAATGATGGCAACTTTGTCTTGTAATCTGCCCATAAATATCTCCTTTCACAAAGTAGTTTCTATTTGTTAAACAAGTAACACTATCATATTAGCACATGTAATTCATAAAATCAAAGCTCAATCCGACAATTACTAAATGAAGATACAATCATTATAAAACTCGAAAATGTTGAAAAATAAAGCAAGTTTGTATATTGTTTTATTTTTAACTATCTGATACACTAGGTTTGGATAAATAATTATCGATTCTT
>JAAZLX010000086.1 GCA_012799095.1 Tissierellia bacterium | reverse complement strand
GAGGAGATATTCCAATTCAAAATATGTCCTCGTGAATCATACTCCAGGGATTCTATTCGGTCTGCTTCAGATCTGAGCCACAGTTTTCCGTCGTCTTGATGAATCACGAATCCATCTCGAATGCCGGCCTTTTTTTTGATTTGAGCCAGATTGCGATACAAAAAGCCGGTTCGAATGAAGCGTTCGGCCTGAGGTGATAACAGCTCACTGGTTTGCCAGTCGTGCTGGACTGCTTGACGAACCTGATCATTTACCTTGTCATTTTCCGGCAAAACCAAGACCTCGACCGGTTGATTCGTCGGAAATATCTGACTGCTTGGCCAGATATAGGTATGCCAAAGATCGGCGATCGTCATTTCTGCAATGACCCGCCGTAATTGCTGCGGAGCTAACAAATACTGCCAGTTGGTTTCCCTAAGATGGACAAACACTTCATAATCAGCTTCTGTATACTGACGGATCTGCTGTTTATGCATCAGATTCATCGGATCAAAATTGGCTGAAACGATCAATCTCTGCCTTGGCGGTATGACCGGCCAGTCAGATTGATTTTCGTATTGACTGATAAAATTATATACAGCGTTGATGTAGTTCGAATAATTCAACCGGGTTTGGAAATCATTTTGCATCTCCCGAGATAAGATCAGGAATTTTTTGCCTGTCTGGAGATACATATCTCGCTTCATTTCCAGGGATATGAGGTCATTCTGATAAAAGGATGCCAACCGCATGATTGCTACCTGATCGATCGAGTGATCCCGGTTGACCAAGGCACTGGAAAAGATGGCACATATTTTGAGCGCTATGGTTTGGTCTTCGAGTGAAAGATAATGCGGCAAGGTTTGAATGATGGCATCTAATAATGATGGAGCACTCTTTTTTGAATACTCGATCGATTGATGAACATCATCCAAAATCTCCATCACTTCCAGAGCAGGGAGTTTTTGTAAGATCGTTCCCACGATCAGGGGCAATTCGATTCGTAGGTGATTGCCGTCTAATTCCATAGAGCGTAACAGCTCGATCGTCACATCATTTTTCTCCGCCGGAGCGAATTGATCGAACATGTCTAATAACATCTGACCGGCAAAACGTTGGATCGTTCTGGAAGAACTGACTTTGACCAGGTTGATCAGATGCATGATGAAATGGAACGATCGATCATGCAACTGCAGATAATTCAGATTACATATTTTCACTTCCACCGGGACTGCGGTTTTGAGATTTTCCAGATATCTCTCAGATACAGTTTTGTCGTCGTCCAAACACTGGTGTCTGTCCTCGGGGATTTCGACTGTGTCTTCAAATTGTGACCGAGCCCGGTGATATCCTTCTGAGAGCCAGTGGCGCTTTTCTTCAATCAGTGTTTGATCCCGATGTTCAAAAAAACGGTCGAGTTGTTTGATGCGACGCAATTTTTGACGGTGGATCGGATTCGGCGGGGCACTGGCCGGTCGTTCTTTGCGGTATACAATGTCATAGTGCTTCAGTACCTGACCGATCAATTCAGAGCTTTGCAGCCGGATCAATTCATCGCTGTGAAGAATCAGACGATACAAATACTCCAACACAATATCCTTTTGTGAAGCAGTCAGATAGAGATGATAATCCTTAAGGAGCTGTAGAATGACCAGGCTAAGGGTTACTGTCGGTTGATCAAAGCTGTTTTCCAGCAGACTTTTTATCGAAGCCGGTGATCTCAATTCATGCATGGTATAGATCGATTCGTCGATACCTTCATACTTGTATTCGGCTAATAATTCGGCTTGATCGAATAAAGCTACCTCCGGTTCTGATCCGTTTGTCATTGCTTGAACATAGCTTTCAAAATCGACTAATTTTTGATAGACGCGTTGATATCGCACAGTTTTGGCTTCATCCAGGTTGTCAAGCTTATTCAAAATAACATCAAAGCTGTCTTTTAAAGAAAATAGCTGCATTTCACCGGCAGCATTATTTTTTACCTGAAAGTCGGAATAAATCAGGATCAAAGATTCGATCGACAGGCTGTTGAGTTCAAGATCCCAGGTTGAGTGATTGACCGCCACATTGCCGATGTTTTCCAAGCGACGCATCCGATACCATTGGTCTGAATAGAAATAATGATAATAGGCGATTCTAGCGACATCTTGAGGTAGAACTCCGTATTTTCCAATATCATGACCCGAGGCTGAACCACTGACCCGTCCCAGATCAACCGGGATACCAAGTTGTTTAAGATGACGGGCTGTTTTCATGGCGATATAATGAACACCGAGAAGGTGATCGAGCGTATTACGTTGGTACAACTGATCATCCAGATACATCATCTCTTCCACCCGCTCTTGTTTAAAATAACGCAGGTAGCGGCGGTATTCGTCATCTTCCAGCTGGTCCATCTCGTCCGATGTCAAGAATTCAAACGGATACTTCTTTTGAAAAACAGTCTGATTTTCAGGATGTTTCATTTCACGATGGAGCGCGCGAAAAAAATCCTCTTGTTGTTGATCAAACTCGGCAATGGAGTCAAATGCTAATTGAGGAAAATTTTGATGTTTCATTTTATTTAGAAAATAATGCTTTAAATCACTCATACTCACCTTTTGAAAAAAACAGCTTGCCAGCTGTTTTCTTCGTCTTTAATTGTCTGATCGTTCCTGCTCTTCGTCCAATGTCACGTATTCATCATTCAATTTTCGCGGTTGAGAGGATACAACGTTTCCGGAGCGATCGGTTTGATGATAGACCCGGACCTTGGGTTTGTTTCGCCAGGCATAAAAAACAATAGCCGCCAGGATGAGCCAGCCAATCGGATTACCAAACAGAAAGCCAAGCATAGTTATAGTGAAGCGACCGATCAAAGAGATCACAAAGATCCCAATTATCGCCATCAGCAGACAACCTAACCCGGAAATGCGTTGAATTTTCATGGGGCTTGATTAACAATGGCTACACTGGCTGAGGCACCGATCCGATCCGCCCCGGCATCCACCATAGCTTTCCAGTCGTCATAAGTCCGAATTCCGCCTGAGGCTTTGACCAGTCCATGAAAATACGTTTTCATCAGTTTGACCTGATCAACTTTTGCTCCATCTCCGCGAAAACCGGTCGAAGTCTTTACAAAATCCGCTTCGGCCAATTCCGCTAATTCACAAGCTGTGATAATTTGCTGATCCGTCAGTTGAGAAGTCTCCAGGATGACTTTTAACACCTTTTCGGAGCATGCCTGACGAACTGCCCGGATGTCCTGTTTTACCAAGTCATAGTTGCCTTCTATGAGGGCTCCGTAGTTCATCACCATGTCGATCTCGTCTGCCCCATCGGCGACTGCCTGAATTGTTTCAAACACCTTAACACTAGTCAGGTTTTGACCCAAGGGAAAACCGACTACCGTCGTCACTTTTACCGGACTATCCTGTAATAAACGTTTTGCCAGTGTGACGTGGATCGGATGGATACAGACACTGAAGAAGTTATACTCGAGTGCTTCCCGGCACAACTGTTCGATTGCCTCAGTGGATGCAGCCGGATCCAGGTTGGTATGGTCGAAATATTCAGCTATTGTCATATTATCAGCTCCACTTCATCGCCGTTTTTGATCGCTCCGGCATTTGCTTCGTCCGTATCAATATGAAAATCCAAGCCAAAATTGTCATCTACCCGGCATAATACATTATTAAAAATCAGGGACCGATCTCCCTTGGTACGAACAGAAACGACCTGCTTGTCTTCGATCCCAAAATATTCGGCGTCCAAGGTCTGAAAATGCATATGTCGGGCAGCAACGATGATGCCATCTTCTAATTTAACTTCACCGGCAGGACCTCGTAAAATAGCCCCCGGTGTCCCTGTAACATCACCTGAATTTCTGACCACTCCTTTAATTCCTAAAGCGAACGAGTCGGTCATCGAAATTTCAACTTGAGATCGAGACCGGACCGGGCCTAAGATCCTTGTGTTGAAACTTCCTTTGGGTCCGACGACTTCGATCCGTTCCTCAGCGGCATATTGTCCAGGCTGGGACAGATCTTTAAACACAGTCAATTCATAACCTTTGCCAAACAAGGTTTCCAGGTCAGCTTGACTGATATGTGCATGACGACCACTGACACCGACAGTAATTCTTTTTTCCACGTTGACTCCTATTCTACAATTCCAATCCAGGGCAAGTTGCGATATTTTTGGGCATGGTCAATGCCATAACCAACAACAAAATGATCCTCAATTTCAAAACCAATATAATCTATTGCAATGTCGACTTGTCTGCGGTTGATTTTATCCAGCAAGGTTGCGATCCGGATCGATCTGGGATGACGCTGTTGCAGGTAATGCTTCAGATATTCCAGTGTCAAACCGGTATCGATGATATCTTCTATAATTATAACATCTTTGTCTTTGATATCAACATCAAGGTCTTTCAGTAACCGGACCACGCCGGTCGTCTCAGTTGCATCACCATAACTGGATAACGCGATAAAATCCAAGGCTATTTCCCGTTCCATTTCACGCACCAGATCGGCCATAAAAATAAAAGAACCCTTTAAGATGCCAATGGCTACTAAAGGTTGGTCCTGGGGATAATCACGATCGATCTCCATTGCCAACTGCTTGACTCGTTGTGCAATCTCTGCTTGACTAAATAACTGTTTCATGAGACCTCCTGTCGTCATTATACTAAAAAATAGAAGTGACCGGTCACTTCTATTCAAAACTGATATTGTATTGATGATCATTTTTTTCAAAGCTGCGTTCCCGAAATAAAAAGTCATCCAATCGATAGATGTGATATACCCCGGTTTTGGTTAATTCCAGTTTAGGTTTGATGGTATCGGGCACAGGCCGTATCAGTTCTTTCCACACCAGTTTTCCATAAGGTCGGCGTCCAATCACCTCGACCGACTGTTTTTGTTTGACCACCCCCCAGATCATTGGCCGATATTCTCAATGTTGATTTCAACGCCCTGAATGTTTTGCAGCATGTCGGTCGCGTATTCGACAATAAAGTTCCTGAATAACAGTGCCAAACCAATTAAGATCGCAGTTAATATCACCAGCTCGACAGTACCAAAACCCTCTTCTCTCATCGTAACCTCCTAAAGCAGTTCTTTGACAAAGGGAGCAATTAAATACGTGATCATCAAGAGCATATTGAACGTCATCGGAATCAGCATTAGGTTTTCCCGGCGTTCCAATTTCAAACGTTCTCCCTGAGCATAGCGTTGATACACCTCTTGTGACAGTTCGACAAATTCGACCGTTAGGTCTTCATTGCTGAATGATTGATTTCTTTCGAGTAGAATAGCCATTTTTTTGATCACCATCCATTGGACAAAACTGTACAATTGGTTAGCAGCATCAATGTATTGATTGACTGTTTCATAGTGTTCAAACAATCCGGTTCGGTCCGTTGCTTCCCTTAGAGCCCGATATTGATGACTCCCATTCATCAGTGACATTTCATAAAAGAATAAAAAGCGCTGTAATCGTTCCAGTAATCGGGCATGTTGACTTTTGATCTGCTGACTTAGATGTAGCAGACTGCCGATCACTGCCAGAACAATAAACAGTAACAGCCAACGCAGGGAGAAACCGAACAATTGACCGACTCCGGCTGACAAAAAGATAATGATCAGGCACTCAAGTAGTCGGTTGAGCAAATTCATCAGATAGATACGATGGATATTTTGATCAAGTGACAAGGTCAGATGAAACAATAAGCTCCGATCCATCGCCGGCATACGGCTGATAAGCCCCAGAACTTGAGATAACAAGCGATAACGTATGGTGATTAGAATCAACCCTAAGAAGATCAATATCACGACCGGCTCAACCTTTCCGACAGATAATAACTGAACAGGAAGCCGTTAACGATCCAGCCAGTTACTGTGCTTCCGACTTCAAGGGTAACGATCTGCTGCAGACCGATCATGAGTAATAAAGGTAGAAACTTCATGATCATCATGCGATATCCGATAACGGCAAATTCCGCTTCAAGCTCGGCCTGGATCAAAACGGATTTTTCAAACAATCCTACCTGGCGCTTAAAAATTGCCGGGTTAAAATAGGTGTCAAGGGGATGGCTCAAATAATCAGGATAATCTGTTATTTTGACTTGTTCAAAGCTATACCTGGGAGAATTGCCTGATTCGATCAGTGACAAAAGACGATTCAGGTCCTGTAGCAACCGTTTGTCGTCCGGTTTTTTAGTCTGATATCGGTATTCCAAGATCAATCCTGCCATCAGACTGACCAGAGTGATGCTGCGTAATACCGGTTGAAACCCGGGAATGATCAGTTGCAGCAGTCCATGGTATGCCAATCGTTCGATTACTTTAAACCACATCAAGACACCTGATAAGGTCATCGCGATATTCGATCCGGGTAATCGTTTCCACATGACGGTTAGATTTTCCACCCAACTGAACGATATAGTCGATCCCGTGACCCAAATATCGCTTGACCGCTTCGATCGGCAGACCTGCTTCCAACAACAGTAATTCCAACCGGGCGATCATATCACTCGGTGAATTGCCATGTCCGGTCGAAAGCGATCCCTGATGACCCGTGTTGATGGCGTGTAGAAAATCAATGACTTCATCGCGTCGGATCTCTCCCAGAATGATTCGATCCGGTCTCATCCTGAGACTGGCTTTGACCAGATCACTGGTGGTACATTCCTTTACCTGGAATTCCTGTTCCGAGGTTCGCAAGTATACTACATTGGATTTGTCTGTAACTTGAATTTCTTTCGTATCTTCAATAATAATCAATCTTTCATCAGAAGGAACTGATTGAAGCAAGTAATTCAAGAGAGTCGTCTTACCGGAACTGGTCTCACCGCTGATAAAGATAGATTGACGCTCCCGGACCAACCGTTCCAGCAGATCCAAATCATGGCTGGTGACAAAACCTGAGCTCAGAAGTTCCTGTCGGGTCAAAAACCGGATTGAACTTTTACGGATCGAAATCAAGGGATCAGTCTGCGTTATGTGTTCATGTACGATCGTCACCCGAAACACATTGTATAAATCAAAATGAACGATCGGTTTATCAATCGACACTCGTTGATTGTGCTTGGCCAGGAAACTGTGAAAATGACGCAGATAGTCCTCTCTTGAATAAAATACCGCTGGATGTTGTTTAATGCCATGGGAATCTTCCAGAAATACAGTCTGCCAATTATTGAACATCAATTCATTAAAATCCAGTTCCATCAATTTCTCGATAGGATTCAAATGTCTGATATATTTTTCCGCGCAGTAGTGCTGCAGCATTTCCCACACTTGACTCATGATCACCTCGAGTATATTCTACTCGGTTTCGATCGTAAGAATGATTCGGGAATGACATCTTCCATTTTGGTAGATAAAACAGAGCAAAAAAAATCCAGAGGACCTGAGGTCTTCTGGATCTTTGTATATCATTACATCAGCATGGCAAACCCAATGAGGAGTCCTGAAATTAATCCAGCATTGGCCAAGTGATTGTGGAGCCCATTGGCTTGGGGAATCAGTTCGTCATTGACGATATAGACCATGGCTCCTGCGGCAAAAGCCAAAGAGCCTCCAATGAATACCGTGGATAATCCAAAGATCAGTAGCCCGATGGCTGTTCCAACCACCGTCATAAGTCCAGCACCTAAGGTGAACAAAAGCACCTTAACATTGGATAACCCTCCAGCTTTTAGCGGTCCTGCTACAGCAAGGCCTTCAGGAATATTATGAAGACCGATGGCAAGGGCTATGGTTAGGCCAAGCTCTGGGCTTGCTTCAAGTCCTGCACCTATGGCGAGCCCTTCTGGTACATTGTGTAGGGCAATCCCAAAGAAGATCAAGTAGCCTGTCCTAAGGACTCTTTTTGTCTCCAGCACATGGGATCTGTTTTCAATGGTTAGATCATCTGAAGTGGACATATGGGCATGTGGTAGAAATATGTCTAATAGATACATCATGCCACAGCCTAGTAAAAATCCAATGATCACCAACCAAACGGAGCCACTGAAGGCATAGGCTTCAGGCATTAGTTCAAAGACAGACACCGCCATCATGATGCCTCCGGCAAAGCCTAGTAAGGAAGCCATGGTCTTACGACCCGGCTTCCCAAAGACCATCAAAATAATCGCGCCTATAACCGTCGACGCACCGGCAAAAAAACTATACAGTAAACTTTCCAAAATATGCTCCTATTCAATCCGACGAATTCTGTGGAATGGGCTGTCCATGGGGACAATTCTCCGGGTAATTTAAGAAAGCATCTAAGGCTTCCAGCACCCGGTCTGATGTAGCATGTTCTAACTTTTCTGCTTCCTCATGAACCTCTTCACTAGACAATCCCAGGGATGCTGTCAAGAAAAGCTCCCAGAGTCTGTGCTTTTTGATGAGTTTCTCCCCTTGAAGAAATCCTTTTATTGTTAAGG
>JAAZLX010000085.1 GCA_012799095.1 Tissierellia bacterium | reverse complement strand
TAATTCGTCATATTAACGGTTTAATCATATCACACTGACTTCATATTTCCGCCGTTTCATCTGGCTGATTGAATATTTTGCTTACCGCTTTTTTTATTTTTAGAACCTGTGTATTCGCACAAAAAAAGAAGAACCAATCAATGGTTCTTCTATCAAACGAGAAGACCTGGGCCAGGCAGATACAGAAGGGAATCTGTCATCTTGCCTGCAGTGCGAGAGTTCATCAGGATCTTCAGTAGATAAACTTGTTGGTTAAAACGATTACTGCTCAAGACCTTCGATGAATTTTTCGATCGGCTGATTGCCGACAAATTCAAAGGATTCATTGATGACGATTTTCGGAACACTCGAAACATTGTACTTTTCCGACAATTCGTAGAAGGTCTGGGCTTCGATCATCTGGGCTTTGATGTGAGGATTCTCCATCGCCAGACGGTTGGCTTTTGCGACTGCTCCGGGACAATGCGGGCAACCCAGGGTGACAAACACTTTGATATCGACATCTTTGTCGATCTTGCTGACACGTTCGATCAGCTCTTCCGGCAATTCTCCGGCTAAGCCGGACAGCTCGACGATGGCTTGCAGGAAGCTGTTTATTTCATGGCCTCCGGGAATTCCGTTAAATCGGATCGAGGCGTCCGGATATTTCTCGGATGTCAGTTCATAAGCCGGGACCAGTTCTTCCGTTTCGACTTTTTCAAAGCTGAGATGATCCGACAAGCTGGACATCGTTTCGATAAATTCTTCTGCATCCGCACAGCTTGGGCATTTGTTATCAGTGAAGAAACGGATTTTCACATGATTTTGCATGGCTGAAAGGACTTCTTTTAATTGTTGTTTGATTTCTTCGGTAAACATTTTCTCCTACTTTCTTTGGTTTAATTCATCGCTGATAGCCAGAGCTGCGCTAGCACCTCGACCGGCAGCTACCACGATCTGCTTGTATTTTTCATCAGTTACGTCACCGGCGGCATAGAATCCTTTGAGATCAGTCTTGCCGAGGGCATCGACCACGATCTCCTTGCGTCCGTTTAATTCGACCAGTTGACCGGCCAGCTCGGAGCGGGGGAGACTGCCGATGTCGATGAAGATTCCATCGATCGGCATTTCTTCAGTGGTGTCGTTTGATGTATCTCTCAAGATCACATCCTTGACCAATTGATCTCCCCGGATCTCATCGATCACAGTTGATAAGCGGATGGTGACATTTTCCAACTTCATCATCTGATCGATCGCCACCTGATCGGCCTTCAAGGTCGAACGGTGGACCAGGGTGACGTGTCGGGCAATCTTGGCCAGGTCGATGACGGATTCTACGGCGGAGTTGCCACCGCCGACAACGATCACGTCCCGATCAGCGAAGAAGGGACCATCACAGATGCTGCAGTAAGCCACCCCTCGGCCGGCGAATTGGGCTTCGCCCGGAGCCCCCAGCTTGCGGCGGGTCGCCCCGGCGGCATACAAGACGGTATGGCTTTGAAGCACCTGGCCCGAATCGAGCGTGACTTCGAATAAATCATTTTTCGTGATGCCATTGACGCGGCTGTTAATGTGTGTCACAGCCAGTTTGTTTAGTTGTTGCATAAATGATTGGGTCAGATCAAAGCCGGAGATCGACGCAAAGCCGGGGTAATTTTCTACTGAGGATGTAGTAGCTACCTGACCACCTTCTTCGTCGGAAATAATGGCAATGGTATGACCTTTTCGCTTCAGATAGACAGCGGCGCTGACTCCAGCCGGACCGGCTCCGATGATCAGGCTGTCATAGATGATCGATTCACTATCTGAAGGGGTGTTGATGTTCAGATTAAATTGCATAAGCTTCCTTGTATATTTAGTGTATTCAAAAGCATAGCCTTTTGATGGTGAACTATTATCTGGAAATTTGCTATGTCGGATAATAGGTTTGGCCTTATTCATACCATCACATGGGACGGTAGTTGAATATTTTTTTAAGTGTTCAGGATCTTACTGATCGATGATTCGCTGAGACCAACCAGGTTCCCGATCTGTTTCAGGGAGATGGGGGAGCTGCGGCGGATCTTTTTGATCCAGGGATTACGCAGATTCGGTTGCTGGCGAAACGATTCTAAACTAAGTCCTAATCGCGCCATCTCCTGATCCAGGTCCTGCTTGACGGCATCCAGGTCCATGATTGGTTCACAAGGCTGTTGCTCACCCGGCTGGTCGATCAGGAAGTGATATTCAGTGCAGATTTGTTGGTAATCCGGATCGTCTGATTGACGACGTCTTTGCTGGAGCATCGCTTTGGTCTTGGCTACATTGCTCATATTGTGCAGCGGTTCCGAAAGGAAACGATCGCGAAAGATGTTTTTCGTCTGCTTGTAAAGAGCGTAGCGAATATTGATTTCTTTCATGATCTTGGAAAGATCTGAAGTATTCGTTCCAAGGATCAGGTGATATTCACCCTCCATCGCCAGACAAAAGCCAAACAGGGAAAAGCCGTTTTTGGTCTTGCTCTGTTCCAGGATGTTTAAAAACGCGTCCTTGTCACGATTGTTTTCAAATAGTTTATCGACTGCTGCCCGCTGGATCACATGGTATAACCCGCTGCTGCAGTGTTGTCTTCGGACTCTTGGCATAATCACCTCATTATATAGAATAGCACAGATGACATTATAATTCAAGTACCGTCCCTAAAGAAATAATACCCAATGATTTCTTGCATACACTCCTGGCCGTTCAACAACGGTCCGGGATGAGCAGAACTCGGCAAATTCAGTCATTATTATGTTTTCGAAAGGTGTAGTTGGTGGGTTGAGACCACATAAGAGGAGACATCAAAGACTGCATTGACAAATCAAATCGAAAGGAATAGATTAAGTTCACAAACACTATATGCATTATGCATATAGCAAGATGGAGGTAACACGTTGAACGAAAAAAAGACAATGTGCTGTCAGGGTAAGCCTCAGCACATGGAGCGGTTTTTAGAGGTTTGCCTGCTTTTGCTTTTGTATGATGAGATCGGTTATGGCTATGGGCTGATCGATCAGCTGGGGTCGTTTGGTTTTTCTGAAGGCGACCTGAATATGAGTACGCTGTATCGGACATTGCGAAAAATGGAAAAAGAAGGTCTGGTGACTTCATCATGGGAAGAAAGTGTACAGGGCCCGAGGCGCCGTGTTTATAAAATTACAAGAAATGGGCGAAGTGAATTGGATCAGTGGATCGGGATACTGAAAGTCAGAAAATCGAGGATCGAGTCACTGATCCTTAAATACGATGAAAAGGTCGATTGAATCAGTAGGTAAAGCAACTCATAAAATAATAAGGTGAGCATATGGTAACGATCTTAACAATTTATTCCTTACTAGCCATTGGCTTGATTTCTTCGCTGGTAAAAAGCAAACAAAAGACGAAAAAGGCCTTCAGGATAGCTGGCAAAGCCCTTCTTAAGACGGCTCCCAGTTTGTTGACGGTGCTTGGCATCGTTGGTCTGACGCTCGGGGTTTTGACATCTGAAACGATTACACGACTTGTCGGTTCCGAGGCCGGGTTTACCGCGACGATCGTTGCGGCCATTCTTGGCGCAGTCACGTTGATCCCATCACTGGTTGCCTTCCCACTGGCCGGGTCATTGCTTCGTTCTGATGCGACAGTAATGACGATATCGGCATTTATTACAACGCTTGTGATGGTCGGGATTGTGACAGCACCGATGGAGACCAAGGAACTCGGCAGGAAATTTACTTTGCTGCGAAATGGACTTGGTTTTCTAGCTGCCCTGGTCATTGCCGTGATAATGGGGG